>CAYGLH010000014.1:0-14148 GCA_964350535.1 uncultured Ilumatobacteraceae bacterium | reverse complement strand
CCGAACTGCGAAAACACAACCTCCGGGTCATGCAGGTCAACCCGAGCGAAGTCATCACGGACTTCTTTGAGTCTAACGGACTCGGTGCACAGCAGCCGGATCCGACAAAGATCCATGCCGAAGATATTGCGCGCGTTGTGTCGGGGATGCTCGCACTCGACGACCGGGCCTTTCGGGCGCTCGCCCACCGGGAGCGCCGGCGCCTGCTCCGCTCGATCGGGCCCGTCGAGCGGTCCGTCGGCGACCTCGCCGGCGCGGTCGGCCTCGACCAGCCGATCGCCAGCCAGCACCTGCGGGTGCTGCGCGATGCCGGCCTCGTGTCCGTACGTGCCGACGGCAACAGGAGGCTCTACGCCGTCGACGTCGACCGCATCGACGCGCTGCGGGCGTTCCTCGAGCAGTTCTGGTCCGATCGTCTCGCCCGCCTCCAGGCCGTCGCCGAGCGGTCGTCGGATGGCGACGACGATCCGGCCCGAGGGCGCGACGGGCAGTCGGGGGCGCGCTGATGCGGCTCGTCGACACGACCATCGACATCGCCGCACCTCCCGAACGCGTCTTCGACCTGTTCACGACCGTCGACGGACTGTGCCGTTGGATGGCCGTGGAGGCTGCGGTCGACCTCCGGCCGGGCGGTGCGTGGCGGTGGGTGCACGACAACGGCGACGCGTGTTCGGGGCGGTACCTGGTGGTCGAGCGGCCACGCACCTTGAGCTTCACCTACGGCTGGGAGTCCGGCCGGTTCGCCGACGTCTCGCCCGGGTCGTCGCGGGTGGACGTGCGCTTCGAGCCGTCCGGGGGCGGCACGCAGGTGACGCTGCGCCACACCGGGCTGCCGAGCGATCGCGCCGACCCCCACGAGCACGGCTGGAACCACTTCCTGGGCCGGCTCGCTACGACCGGTGGCCGCGAGCACCGCCACGCGCGGTTCTGGGATCTCGTCGACGCCGAGATCGCTCGGGGACTGCTGGCCGAAGGCACGTTGATGGGACACCAGTGCGTGCGCTCGGCGGCCACGGGCGGGTTCGTCGCGACCGTCGAGCGGTCGACCGGCGACCTCGTCGTCAAACTGCCCCGCGATCGTGTCGCCGAGCTGGTGGCGGCAGGGGAGGGACGTCCGTTCGCTCCCGCGAGGCGGGTCTTCAAGGAGTGGGTGGCGATCCCGGCGACCGACGACGATGGTGCGACCGAGACGCACTGGTCGAGCTTGCTCGACGAGTCCATCGACTTCGTCGGGACGTCCTGACATGGATGCCCCCGGCCGCTTCGGCGGGTTCGGCCCCGAAGCGCTGGCCTTCCTCGCCGGCCTGGCGCACGACAACTCGAAGCGGTACTTCGACGCCAACCGGGAGGTGTACGAGGAACACCTGGCGCTCCCGATGCGGGCGCTGGTGGTCGACCTCGGCGACCGGCTCGCCGATGGGGTCAGCCCGGCGGTGCAGGCCGAGCCGAAGGTCGGACGCTCGCTGTTCCGGATCAATCGCGACCTGCGCTTCTCCAAGGACACGACCCCCTACCACCCGTACGTCGACGCGGTGTTCTGGGAGGGGCCGTCGCCGCGCAGCAGTCCGTCGTTCATCCTGCGCATCGCCGCGGACGAGGTGGTCGTCGGCGCCGGGGTCGTCGGTCTCGACAAGACCGGACTCGCACGGTGGCGGGCCTCCGTCATCGACGACTCGTCCGGGAGCGCGCTGGTGGCCACGATCGGGGCGGTCCAGCAGGCGGTCCCCGGTGCGGCGCTGTCCGCGCCGACGCGGGCACGGGTCCCGCGCGGGTTCCCTGCGGACCACCCGCGAGCAGATCTGTTGCGCTCCGACGGGCTGCACGTGAGCGCATCCGTCGAGCCTCCGCCGACGATCACCGACCCGTGTTTCACCGAGTGGCTCGTCGACCGCTACGTGCGATTCGCCCCGCTCCATCGGTGGCTCGTCGACCACGTCGGGTGAGCGACGCCCGTCAGAGGAAGGCCAGTAGGTCGGCGAAGGTCGCTTCTGCGTCGACGTCGGCGCCGCGGCGTTCGAACCAGGTGCACACGTTGACCACGTCGCGGTGCAGGAAGTCGAGGCCCATCGGATTCGCCGCGATGTCGACCGCCTGGGGGAAGTCGATGAACCACAGTGAGTTCGCCCACCACAGCAGGTTGTAGGCGGAGAGATCGCCGTGGGCGAACCCCGCAGCGACGATCAGTCGGAGCCCCTCGACGAGTTGGTCGAACGCATCGTCGAGCTCGGCGCCCGACAACCGTGCCGCGTGCAGCTGGGGCGCCGCTCCGTCGCGGTCGCCGACGTACTCCAACAGGAACACGTCGTCGGCGAACGCCACCGGATACGGCACGGGGACGCCGGCGTTCCACAGCGTGTGCATGACGTCGTGCTCGTGATGCGTCCAGCGTTCCTGCAGCAGTTGCTTCCCGTAGGTCGACATCCGCTCGACGGCGCGACGGTCGCGGGTCTTGCGGAACTGGCGTCCCTCGCGGTACTGCACGTCGTGGCGGAACGTCGAGGCCTTCTGGAAACCGGCGGCCTCGAGTTGACCTTTCTGGGTGACCTGCCGCGGCAGGTAGCGCTTGCGGGCGAGGAGGCACGACGATCCGTCGCCGCCATGGCGTTCGACGAGATCGATCTGGGCCTCTTTGCCAGTCTTCAGGACGCCGAGATCGACGTCGTCGTAGGGCTCCGCAGGGAGCCAGCCCGGGATCGGGCGCATGGTGATACCTCATGGTGGGTGAGGGCGCGCGGGCGCCCGAGAGCGGATGGTGCAGGCCTGATCCGCGGGCCGACCGGTGAGGCGATTGATCGCTCAGCGAGCGGGAACGGCGCGGTCAGGAGCGTTCGCAACGGTGATCATCACGTGCAGACCTCCTCCGACGTTCGAGTGGTGACGAGGCGAACGTACCGCGTCGCCCCTTGACGCACGGCACAGGTTTCGCGGCCGGGTGAGGGGCGCTCGTCAGCCGCCGACACCGTGGCGATGCGCGAGGACGATCACGCCCGGGCGGTCCGCTGCGTGCAGCTTGGACAGCACGTTCGACACGTGGTTGCGCACGGTCTTTGGGCTCAACAGGAGCTGACGTGCGATCGTCGTGTTGTCCCGGCCCTCGGCGGCGACCGCCAGGACGTCGAAGTCCCGATCGGTGAGCTCCGGGAACGGGCGCGTGGGCACCGCCGATCGCGCGTGTGCGAGCTCGCTCATCGCGTGGGCGATCGATTGGTCGAGCACGACATCGCCGGCGGCGGCGGTGCGGATCGCACGCTCCACCCGCTCGGGTCCCGCGCCTTTCACGAGGTAGCCGCAGGCGCCGTCGCGCAACGCGGTCAGCGCGGCGTCGTGGTCCTCCGACATGGTGAGCATCACGACGCGCACCGCTGGATGGTGCGTACGGAGCCACCGGTTCACCTCGAGGCCGGATCGGTCGGGGAGGCCGAGATCGAGCAGCACGACGTCGGGCGTCGCTGCAGCCACGGCGGCGGCAACGTCCGCCGCCCGCTCCGCCTCGCCCACCGGCTCGATCCCGGGCATCCCGTCCAGGGCTGCGATGAGCCCCAGCCTGAACATCGGGTGGTCGTCGACGACCACCACCCGGATGACGACGGCGGAGTCGCTCACGGGCGGAGCTCCAGCGGGACGTGCACCGATACGGAGGTGCCACGGGGCTGTCGGGCGGCGATGCTGACGGAGCCGCCGAGCTCGGCGGCGCGCTCGCGCATCGCCGTCCAACCGACGCCGTCGTCCTGTCCCGGCCGGATCCCGACGCCGTCGTCGAGGACGTCGATCTCGATCGCCGCCCCCACCGCGATCCGCAACCAGCACGTGCTCGCGCGGGCGTGTCGCACGACGTTGGTCACCGCCTCGGTCACGATGCGGTAGATCGCCACCTCGATCGCAGCGGGCAGCGCGTCGCACCCGAGCTCGATCTCGGCACGCACCTCCACGTCCGCATCGAACCTCCGGATGAACGCGTCGAGCGCGCCGACGAGCCCCAGCTGGTCGATCGCAGTCGGCCGGAGGTCGCGAACGATGCGCTTCAGCTCTCCGACGGTGGCGTCGACCTCGTCGGCGGTCCTCGCCAGCAAGGAGCGCGACGCAGCGACCGTCGCATCGTCGAACGGCGTGAGTTGGGCGATCGCGCTCCGGAGCCCGAGCGACACGCCGGTGAGCGCGGGCCCGAGCCCGTCGTGCAGGTCGCGCCGGAGCCGTCGTCGTTCTTCCTCCCGGGCGGCGGTGACCGACTGCGTGCTCCGACGGAGCTCGGAGGCGAGCCGCACCCACCCGACCGCCAGGCCGAGTGGTGCGGTCAGCTCGTCCAGCAGGCGACGATCCCGCCGCCGAAGTCGCGGCCCGTCGTTCCAACCGACGACCAGGCGGCCGACGACCTCGCCGTGCTGGACGAGCTCGACGGTGCGGGCACGAATCGCCGCCGATCCGTCGGTGGCCGCCCGCTCCCAACCATCGTCCGTGCGCAGGTCGATGCTGACGTGGTCGAGCCTGAGCTCGCGACGCAGGCTCGCAGCGAGTGTGGGCAGGAGGTCGCGGTCGGCGCCGGATCCGACATGATCCACGATGCTCCGAACGAGGAGCAACGGGTCGTCGCGAGCCCCCCAGAAGTGTCGGTCGACCGTCGTCCGCACCCGCCGCCGCGCCGGCTCGATCGACAGCGCCACGGCGACGCTGGTGAGCACCAGCAGCCACGTCGGGCCGTCACCACCGATCGCTCGCCCGACACCCGCCACCGCCACCGCGTAGACGGCGACGATCGCCGCCGACAGCACGAGCCAGCCGATGACGTCGTGGGCGAGACCGTGCATCGTGACCGGCTCGTCGCGGCGTGCCTGGACGACGACGCCGGCGACGAGCAGCGGGATCGCCGCGACGAGCAGCAGCGCCGTGGCGACGCGACTCCCCGGAAGGCCGGCGACGTCGGCGCCCAGCCGCTCGGGCACCACGGCCGCACATGCCACGACGGCGCCGACGGCGAGCCACCCTGCGACCCGATCTCGTTCGCCACCGGCACCGCGCCACCAGGTGAGGACGAGCATTGCGGCCGCCGCGACGGCGGACGCGGCGACCAGCCAGCCGGCGATATCGACGACGTCGAGTCCCGGGGTCCGCACCCCGAACGCCTCGCCGAGCACGGTCGCCGCGACGAGCGCTGCGGTCGTCCACCACGCCGCTTGGAACCACGGGTGACGGCCGCGTGTTGCGAGCTCCCAGGGCACCAGCGCGACGAGGATGCCGAGCGCGAGCGGCTCGGCCCACGACTGCGACGCCCGCAACTGATCCCAGAGCGGCTGGCCGAGCGGCGGCGAGACGGTCGGCGACGAGATGGCGAGGAGGACGGCGGTGACCGCGGCGATCCCGCCGATGAGCAGGCTCCAGGCGAGCCGCCCCTCGAGGCGGTCGAGGAAGGCGACGCCGACGATCGCGTCGGACAGGCCGACGACCAGCAGTGCGGCGAGCCACCACGGTTCGATGCCGTCGTCGCCGACGCGCAGCCCGATGATGACGGCGAGTGCGAGCCCGGCGGCGACGAGGAGCCACGCACCGATGCCGCGAGCGCGGCCGGGCGGCACCACCGGGGCACCGTTGTCGCTCATACGCACCCTCCGGTCCGACCGTACGACGACGGACGTCCCGGGCGCATGGTACTTCCGTCCCGATGGTGTCCCGGCACGTTCCGGGACCGCACGGCCCGACGCGAGGACACCGGCCAGATGCGCCTGGGACGGTGCGTGGCGGACGATCGACGTGCACACCGACACCTCGAAGGAGGCACTCATGTCCATCACGCATCTCGGTCGACTCGCGACGGCAGCACTCGCCGTCGCGACCGTCGCCGCACCGCTCGTCGCCGATGCCGGCGGCGGGAAGCATCCGCCGGCATCGACCACCCCGCGTCTCGCCGGGCGGGCGGTCCTCCCGGTCGACACGTACGCTCCCGGACCCTCGTCCGGGCACGCGATGGTGCCGGCCGGACAGACGACGCACGTCGTCAACGGGTACACGTTCCCCACTCGGACACAGCCGGTCGAAGGCTTCTCGGGCATCGTCGCCGGGCGACGGGCCGGCGAGTTCCTCGTCATGGCCGACAACGGCTACGGCGGCAAGGCCACCTCGACCGACTTCCTGATCCGTGCGTATCACGTGACGCCCGACTTCAAGACGGCCGAGGGCGGCACCGGCGGCGTCGCGGTCGGTTCGTTCGTGCAGTTCTCGGATCCGTACCGGCGGATCGGGTTCCCGATCGTTCGCGAGCGCACCGCGGCGCGATGGCTCACCGGCGGTGACATCGATCCCGAGTCGATCCAGCGCGACCGCCACGGCGACCTCTGGGTCGGCGACGAGTTCGGTCCGTGGCTGCTGCACTTCGACTCCCGAGGACGACTGCTCGAACCGCCGATCACGATGCCCGACGGCATCGTCTCGCCCAACAACCCGCACGGCGGCACCGCGACCACGCTCGGCAGCCGCGGCATCGAGGCGTTGGCGATCACACCGGACGGGGGCCACCTGGTGGCGGTCTTGGAGGGGCCGCTGACGAGCGACGATCAGCAGGTCCGTCGCGTCTACCGGTACTCGTTGCGGTCGCAGCGCTGGACGCGCCTGGCCGACTATCGCACCGAGGACCCGGCCTTCATGGTCGCCGACGTGCAGGCGCTGTCCGGGAGCCGGATGATCGCCATCGAGCGCGACGGTGTCGCCGCAGTTGTGCGGGCCGTGTACGAGTTCGACCTCCGTCCGCAGGGCAAGGAGGTGAGCAAGCATCGGGTGGTCGATCTGGCGGCCATCCCGGATCCCGATCTGGTGTCCCTCCCTGCGATCCACGAGGGTGACATCGGCCTCGGGGATCCGTTCCGGGTGGCCTGCGAGTCGATCGAGGCGCTGCACGTGCTCTCCGCTCGCGAGCTGCTGCTGGCGTGCGACAACAACCTGGCCAACACCGGCCGCAACCCGGGGCGGGCCGACGACAACGAGTTCATCGTCGTCGCCCTCGACCACCGACGCCGGTAACCGAGCGCGATGGGGACTGCGGACGTTCGGCGCTGGTTCGACACGCACCGGAGCTCCGAGATCCTCTGCCCGACCGCCGTCGCCGCCATCCTCGCGGCGACGGTGGGCGTGGCGGGCATCCGCGGCGCCGACTATCCGGCGCACGTGCTGCGGGCGCTGCTCTGGGAGGACACCGGCGCCTCGGTGTGGAACTTCCACTGGTACGCCGGTCACCCGACCCCGCAGTACAGCGTCGTCGCGCCTCCCGTCGTGGCGCTGATCGGCCCCTTCGGCGGTGCGGCGTTGGCATCGGTCGCCGCGACGCTGCTGTTCGCAGCCGTGGCCGGCGCGCTGCTCGCCCGGGACGCCGCCCGCTGGGCGAGCCACGCTTTCGGCGTCACGATTGTCGTCAACGTCGTCGTCGGGCGCGTCGCCTTCGCGATCGGGCTGGCGATCGCGCTCGCCACACTGCTGGCATGGCAGCGGGGGTCGATGCTGGTCGCCATCGCACTCGCCGTGGCCACCCCGCTGGCGAGCCCGGTCGCCGCGGTGCTCGTGCTCGTGGCCGCCACGGCGGTCGCCGTCGACGCCCGATGGGCGGCTCCTCCGCGTCGCCATCGCGTGCGGCGGGCGGTGGCGATTCTCGGGGCGGCCGCGCTGCCGATGGCGGTGAGCACGTCGCTGTTCCACGAGCCGGCGCAGTTCCCGTTCCGCGCCGGCGGGGTGGTGGCGTCCGTCGGCGCCCTCGTCGCCGTCGTCGCTCTGGTACCGATCCGCCCCGTGCGGATCGGCGCGATCCTGGCGATCGCCGCGGCGATCGCGGTCTTCCTCGTCCCGAACCCGCTCGGCGGCAGCTTCTCCCGGTTCGCCCAGGTCGCCGCGGTGCCGCTCGCCTTCACGACCGTGCCCTCGCTCCGGCGGCCCGCCCGAGTGCCGGTCGCCGGGCTGCTGTTGGTCATGCTCGTCTGGAGCGTGCTCCCGGGTGTCGGGGCCGCGGTCGCCGCGCACGGCGACGACTCGGCCGCCGCCGACTTCTACACGCCGCTGCTCGAGGAGGTGACTCGGCGCAACGCCGACGGGCGATCGGTCGGTCGGCTCGAGATCCCGTTCACCGACAACCACTGGGAGAGCGCGTTCGTCGCCACGGCGGTGCCCTACGTCCGCGGCTGGGAGCGTCAGATCGACCTGGCCAGGAACCCGGAGCTCTACGACGCCGGGCTCACGCTCGACGGCTATCACGCGTGGTTGCGACACAACGCCGTCCGCTGGATCGCCGTGCCCGACGCGCCGCTCGACGAGGGGGGCATCGTGGAGGCGCGGCTCGTGGCGCGGGCGGACGGCCCGGTGGGGATCCCGTGGTTGCGGCGGGTCTGGAGCGATCCGCACTGGCGGCTGTACGAGGTGCTCGACCACGTGCCGATCGTCGACCTCCCGGCCGTGCTGGTGTCACAGGGGGCGGACACCGTGCGAGTACAGGCGGCGCGGCCTGCGGTCGTCGTGGTGCGCTACCGCTACAGCGATCACCTCACGATCTCAGCAGGCGGCTGTGTGGCCGCGCACCCCGACGGCTGGATCGTCGCCCGGCTGGACCGTGCGGGGACGTTCGATCTCGGTGTCGATCCCGCCGCCTCGTGGCGCGAGGGTGGTGCCGAGCGGTGTGCTGCGATCCCGTGGGGCGGCTGAGGTGCACCGCCCCGTGCGACGGTGTCAGCCCCGAGACTGGCTCCGGGTGTCAGCCCCGGGTGTCAGCCCCGGTATCAGCCGCGGTCTCAGCCCCGCGTCGCGGCGACGAGTTGGCGCGCGATCACCTTGAGGCAGAGCGTCTCGTCGGCGCCCTCGAAGATCGACAGCACGCGGGCGTCGACGAACAACCGGCTGACCGGGAACTCCTCGGCGTAGCCCATGCCGCCGTGGATCTGCATCGACTCGCGGGTCACCCACTCGGCGGCCTTGCACACGTAGGCCTTGACCATCGAGGCCTCCATCGCGCCTTCGCCCTTCGCCATGAGCGTGGCGACGTGGTAGGCGAACTGCCGGCCGGCCTGGATCAGCACCGCCATCCGGCCGAGCTTCGCCTGGGTGAGCTGGTAGTCGAGGATCGGCTGACCGAAGACCTTCCGGTTCTCGGCGTAGTCGAGCCCTTCCTCGTACGCGGCCTGCATCACGCCGACGGCGCGAGCGGCGGTCTGCAGCCGTCCGTTCTCGAAGCCGGCCATCTGGAAGTAGAAGCCCTTGCCGAGACCGTCCTCACCACCGATCTGGTTCGCCGCCGGCACCCACCAGTCCTCCAGGGCGACCTCGTACGAGTGCATCCCGCGATAGCCGATCGTGTCGATCGGACGACCCTCCATCTTGCCGACGCGTCCGTCGATCGGATCCTGGCTGAACTCGAAGCCGTGGCCCTCACCCCGCGGTTTGGGCACGATGAACAGGGACAGGCCGCGGTGGGTCTTGGAGCGATCGGGGTCGGTGCGGGCGAGCAGCGTGAGCGCGTCGGCCCGAGCGCCGAACGTGCACCAGGTCTTCACGCCGTTGATCACCCAGCCGTCCTCGCCGTCGGGGCCAGGCGCGGGTGTGGCGGTGACCTTGATGCCGGCGACGTCGCTGCCGTAGTCGGGCTCGGTGACGGCGACGGCCGGCATCACCTCGGCGGTGGCGAGCTTCGGCAGCCACTCGAGCTTCTGCTCCTCGGTCCCGCCCTTCACGAGGGCGCGCGTGAGGATCTCGGGCCGGGTGATCAACGAGCCACCGATGCCGAGGCTGGCGCGCGACAGCTCCTCGGTGGCGACGACCATGGCGACGTACTCGGCGTCGCCGCCCTCGCTGTACCCGCCGTACTCCGCCGGGACGCTGAGTCCGAACGCGCCGAGCTCGGCGAGGCCGGTGACGATCTCCTCGGGCACGTCGCCGTTGGTGCGATGGACGTGCTCGGCGTGTGGCTTGATGACGTTGTCGGCGAAGCTGCGGAACGTGTCGCCGACCATGTCCATGTCGCTGTCGAGGTGGCGCGGGCCCGGTTGGCTCGCCAGCGAGGCGAGGAACTCGGGCGAGCGGAAGGCGGCGATGAACTCGTGGGCCTCGCCGAGCGCGTCGCGGGCGGCACCCCACGCGGCCTCGCGGCCGATCATCTTGCTCGCCAGGTCGTGGGCCATGTCGGCGGCGTAGGCGCAGGTGATCTTGGCTTCGACGTCGCCCTTGGCGCCGTAGTCGAGGAGCGACCGGGCCGTCGCCACGCCCGCCGCGGCGTGGGCGATGTCGTACGCGAGCACCTGGTTGGCATCGGCTCCGCCATCGGTGCCGGCGAGGTGCCGGACCGCCTTGGCGACGACACCGTCGGCGAGGTCGATGACGGTGGCGGCGGCACCGAGGTCGGGGGTGGGGAGGGTGGAGTCGGCCATGCCGCAGAGATTACCGGCGGGTAGTTCCGCCCACCGCCTCGACGCCGGACGGGCGTCCAGGGTCGACCGTCACGGAGGGGCGAGCGCGTCGACTAAGTTCACGAGCGCACACGCAGCGGGTGGAGGGAAGACGGCAATGCCGTCGGGAGGAAACACGATGCGAACGAGGTCACGGTCCAAGTACCTGGCGCTTGCAGTCGCCGGATTGGTGGGGTGGACCATCCTGCCCACCGGCGCCGACGCCACCACGGAATCGCCGCCACCGTCGTCCGAACCGGACGAGCGGCTCGACCTGTACGAGCTGGAGACCGGCCAAGCCGTCGTCGCCGAGCTCGTCGAGGAGGGCTACGACGTGGTCGCCGCCGAGGAGACCGTCGACGGACTGGTGCAGGTCGAGGTCGTCATGTCGCAGGCCGAGGCCGCCAAGGCAGAGGCGACGTTCGGGGTCGCCGTCGAACTGAAGCGCAACCAGCGCGGCCAGGCCACGGTCGACGCCGCCTTCGAAGAGGGCAACGACGGCTACGAGGTGTGGCGCAAGTGGTCGAGCCCGGGTGGGTTGCGCGACGAGATGGAGTACCTCGCGGATCGCTACGACAAGCTCACCGAGCTGACGACGATCGGGACGAGCGTGCAGGGTCAGGACATCTACGCGATGCGGGTGACCCACAACGCCGATCGCACCCGCGAGGGCAAGCGCCCGGCGGTGCTGTACATCTCCAACCAGCACGCTCGTGAGTGGATCACACCTGAGGTCAATCGTCGCCTCCTGTACCACTTCCTCGAGGGGTACGGCGAGGACGATCGGGTCACCGACATCCTCAAGACGACCGAGCTCTGGTTCGTCCTGTCGGCCAACCCGGATGGCTACGACTACTCGTTCGAGGACGGCCAGCGGTTGTGGCGCAAGAACCTCGCTGACAACAACGGCGACGGCGAGATCACCACCATCGACGGTGTCGACCTCAACCGCAACTTCGCCAACAACTGGGGCTACGACAACGAGGGGTCCACCGACAACCCGAGCGGACAGACCTACCGCGGGCCGTCGGCGCAGTCCGAACCCGAGACCCAGGCGAGGGACGCCCTGATGGGCCGGATCGACTGCTCGTTCATGATGAACGACCACTCGGCCGCCGGGCTGATCCTGTACGGCACCGGCTGGCAGGTCGACACACCGACGCCCGACGACATCGCCAACATCGCCCTCGCCGGCGACGACGCCAACCCGGCGATCGAGGGGTACGACCCGGACCTGTCGGCCGAGCTCTACATCACGAACGGCGACACCACCGACCACGCCGGCACGATGCACGGGATCATGGCCTACACGCCCGAGCTGGCGACGTGCCAGACCGCCACGACGTACTTCCCCGACGACGAGTACGGCGAGGACTACTGCCAGCTCGAGGGCCGGTCGGGCTTCGAGTTCCCCGACGACGAGGCACTCGTGCAGTTCGAGTACGAGAAGAACCTGCCGTTCGCCTTGTCGCTCGCCGAGTCCGCCGGCGACCCGGCCCACCCGGTGTCGGCGCTCGGGCTCGAAGCTGCACCGTTCGAGGTGCAGACGTTCGAGGAGAGCTGGGGCAGCGAGCAGGAGGTCGCCGTGTGGGCGCAGCGCGGCCTGCGGCACCTGCGCAT
The DNA here is from genome assembly GCA_964350535.1 of uncultured Ilumatobacteraceae bacterium. Taxonomy (GTDB): domain Bacteria; phylum Actinomycetota; class Acidimicrobiia; order Acidimicrobiales; family Ilumatobacteraceae; genus CAYGLH01. Next base: position 2,128 of record CAYGLH010000014.1, on the reverse strand, counting down.
GCACTGGTCGGTCAACGACGGCTGGACGCGCTCGCGGACGATCCGCGAGTGGGACGGCGGCGAGGTGTACGGCGACGACGGCAACATCTGGTACGGCGAGTACCGCGGCACCGTCCCCCGGCTCGACCCGGGTGACGAGGTCGAGGTGTGGTTCAGTGCGCTCGACATCTCGTGGCGGCCCAGCGGGCCGTGGTGGAAGCTGAGCAGCTGGATCCGGTTCGTCGAGAGCGAGCCGTTCACGTTCGGCGTGTCCACCGAAGCCACCGGCGCCGACGTCCTGATCGTCCAGGACAACAGCCCGGGCACCGCCCTCGGCGGTGAGACCGACGCCGACGCCTACCTCGGCTACTACACCGACGCGCTCGATGCCAACGGCGTCAGCTACGACGTGTACCGGGTCGGCACCGCCGGTCCGGCGCCGAGCGCGACGGGCATCCTCAACCACTACGACGCCGTGATCTGGTACGAGGGCGACAAGCTCGTCACCAACTACCAGGGCGGGCTCGAGACCACCCTGGTCGCGCACGAGATGAACATGTCCATGCGCGACTACGTCAACGAGGGCGGCAAGCTCCTGGCCACGGGCAAGAACCACGGCTTCGAGGAGTTCTTCCCGCTCAACTACGGCGAGAACGGTGCGCCCGATCAAGTGTGCACCGACGACTGCCTCGTGCTCACCGACGACGTCTACCAGTACTGGTTGGGCGCCAACAGCCGGGCGCGGCGCGGCGGGCTCGCACCCGACGGCACAGCGCTCGACGTCAGCGGCGACGGCGGCACCTTCGACGGGTTCAGCTTCGGACTCGACGGTGGTGACAGCGCCAACAACCAGGGCGCCGGTGACGACGGTGTTCCCAACGCCACCGGGACCGGGACGGCGTCGTTCATCGTCACGTCCAGCGTGCTGCCCGAAGCCGAGTACCCGCAGTTCGCCTCGCAGCGGTTCGCCAGCTGGGACCTGGGCGGGCTGACGCCGTACGAGCCGGTCAGCGGTGAGTGGCAGATGGCCACCGACCACGCCGACGCCGCCTACAAGCGGTTGGCGCGGACCATCGACCTCACGGGTGCGACGGCGGCGAGCCTCGACTTCTCGACCTCGTACGCCATCGAGGCGAACTGGGACTTCATGTTCGTCGAGGTCCACACCGTCGGCCAGGACGACTGGACGACACTGCCCGACGCCAACGGTCACACCACCCAGACCACGGGCGACTCCTGCACGTCGGGATGGGCGGACCAGCTCCACCCGTTCCTGTTCCACTATCAGGATGCCGCCTGCAACCCGACGGGCACGTCGGGTGAGTGGCACGCCACGACCGGGCCCTCGGATGGCGTGGAGGAGTGGTCGATCGACCTGTCGGCGTACGCCGGCAGCGAGATCGAGGTGTCGATCAGCTACGCCACCGACTGGGCCACCGGCGACCTCGGGGTGTTCCTCGACGACGTCGGCGTCACCATCGACGGCGCCACCGAGACCGAGGACTTCGAGGGCGGAACCGGCGTCTGGGCGGTTCCTGTGGCGCCGGAGGGCAGCACCTGCTCGGCTGACAATCGAACACGCTGCCTGAACCGGGGCAGATCCGACTCGGAACCCGGGACGGATCTGCCCCGGATCGCGTCTCGACGGCGGCGCGGTGGCAGCTACGTTGTGCTCGCAGACCGGCCGAGGAGGTTCCATGTCGAAGCAGCACGAGCACCAACCCGACCCGCCGTCGACGATCATCGACATGGAGGACCATCCGCCGTACCCCGACACGATCGGGAAGAAGCGCTACCGGAAGGACCTCCACAACCTGCAGATCGAGCTGCTCAAGATGCAGCGATGGGTCAAGGAGACCGACCAGCGCATCGTCATCCTCTTCGAGGGGCGCGACGCTGCCGGCAAGGGCGGCACGATCCGGCGCTTCCACCAATACCTCAACCCCCGCGGCGCGCGGGTCGCGGCGCTGCCCAAGCCGAACGAGACCGAACAGGGCCAGTGGTACTTCCAGCGCTACGTCGCCCAGTTGCCGACGGCGGGCGAGATCGTCTTCTTCGACCGGTCGTGGTACAACCGCGCGGGCGTCGAGCGGGTGATGGGGTTCTGCACGCCACAGCAGTACAGCGAGTTCTTCCGTCAGGCCCCCGG
>CAYGLH010000013.1:17533-24628 GCA_964350535.1 uncultured Ilumatobacteraceae bacterium | reverse complement strand
ACCTCTGTTACGAGCGCCTGCTGAGCGCGATCCACAACGAGAACTCGCTCGAGAACTACCACACGATGGGTCGCCGCCTCGGCCGGCTGCTCTACGAGGGACGCTGGTTCGATCCGCAGAGCTTGATGCTGCGCGAGCCGCTGATCCGCTGGATCTGCTCGGCGGTCACCGGCGAGGTGACGGTGCGTCTGCGTCGCGGCGACGACTACTCGATCCTGAACACCACGGGCCCCGACCTCACGTACGAGCCCGACCGGCTGTCGATGGAGCGCGTCGAGGACGCCGCCTTCGGGCCGCTCGACCGCATCGGCCAGCTCACGATGCGCAACCTCGACATCACCGACAGCCGCCAGAAGCTCGACGTGTACCGGCGTGTCGGCAGCCTCGCGCCCGGCGACGTGACGAAGGCGCTCGACCCCTCCGACGACGAGCAGCGCTGAGACGGGCGGCGGGCGGATTCGCCGCCGCCCTGCTCAGTCGGCGGTGAGCGCGGCGACGATGCCGCCGATCAGGCGGGCGCGCTCGGGCATCGTGGCCACCACCACGTGCTCGTCGTCGGCGTGGGCGCCGCCACCGACCGCTCCGAGTCCGTCGAGCGTCGCCACCCCCGCCGCCGCGGTGAAGTTGCCGTCGCTGCCGCCACCCACGGCGATGCCGTCGATGCCCGGGGAGACCTGCTGGGCGATCGGGAACAGCGACGCCGACGCCGATTCGGGCATCGGCGGGCGGTTGATCCCGCCGACCAACCGGATGGTGGCGGCGGCGTCGACCGGCGCGAGCGCGGCCATCGCCGTTTCGACTCGGGCCTTCTCGTCCGCCGACTCGACCCGTACGTCGACGATGATCCGCGCCTCGGCGGGGACGACGTTGTCGGTGGTGCCGGCGCTGGCCACGGTCGGTGTCACCGTGGTGCCGACCGCCGGATCCGCGATCGACGCGATCGCCAGCACCTGGTGCGCGGCCTCGACCAGCGCGTTGACCCCGTTCTCGGGTTCGAGACCGGCGTGCGCGGCACGGCCGCCCACCACCACCTCGAACGTCCCGCACCCCTTGCGGCCGGTCTTCAAGGCGCCGCCGTTGCCGGACGGCTCGAGCACCAGCACCGCGCCACAGGCGCGGGCCCGCTCGACGATCAGGTCCACCGACGCCAGCGACCCGACTTCCTCGTCGGAGCTGAACAGCAGCTCGACGCCGGCGAGGTCGTGGCCGGCCCTGCGCAGCGCAGCGAGGCCGTGCAGGGCCTGCACGATGCCACCGAGCATGTCGAACACGCCCGGGCCCGTGGCGATGCCGTCGGTCACGTCGAACGGACGGGCGGCGAGTGTGCCCATCGGGAAGACGGTGTCGTGGTGTCCCAGCAGCAGCACGCGCGGCGCGCCGGCGCCGCGCCAGTGGACGTGCGGGCCGGCAGGGCTCTCGACGAGAGCGGGCGGCGATCCGAGATGGCGCTCGATCACCTCGGCGAGCGTGCCCGCCGAGCGGTGGAGCGCCTCGGGGTCGCGCGACGGCGACTCGACCTCGACGAGGGTGCGGAGATCGTCGAGCATCGCGTCGAGGTCGAAGTCCTCCAGCGGGGGCAACGACATCGGCGTGCTCATCGCGCTCGACGGTACCCGGTCGGTCGACCGATCGGATCGCCCACTCACCCGCCGTGCACGGCGCGACGGTCGAACACCAGGACCGCGGCGGCGATCATCGCGATCGCCACGACGGTCAGCGCGAGCACCGGCAGCACGGCGAAGGACTCCGCGGGCATCGACGGGACGTGCTCGAACGGGGACAGACCGCGGACCGGTGCCGGCAGGTCGAACACGTCGGCGAGGAACCCCGACAGCGCGGCGTACGCCACCGCGGCCCAGCTGAACAGCGCGGCGCGGGGACCGATGGCGAACAGCAGGACCGTCAGCGCGGACATCACCCACAACGCCGGCACCATCGCGGCGCTGGCCGCGAGCATCGTCGGCACACCGTCGCCGTCGCCCGTCTTCCCGGCGTAGCCGGCCCCGGCCACGAGCCCGGCGAGGAGCAGGATCCCGGCGCCGCCGACCAGCGCCACCGACACGTGCGACAGCAACCAGCGCCGGCGCGCCACCGGACCTGCCAGCACTGGCGCGGCGCGCAGCCCGACCTCCTCGCTGCGCAGGTACAGCACCGACGACACGGCGAACCCGCTGGCGATCAGCCCGGCGCTCAGCACGGCGGTGGCGAGGAAGCTCTCGGTCGGTGTCCCGCCCATCTGTTCGAACATCTCCGCCATCGCGTCGTTGCTCATCAGCTCGTCGGCTTGGTCGGCGATCAGCCCCATCATCGTCGCCATCGCACCGACGCCGACGACCCATCCGAGCAGGCTCCATCGCTGGAGCCGGACCGCCATCGCCAACGGGGTCGCCAGCCGCGGCGCGCCGCGGGTCGGGCCGGGGGCCGGCTCGACGAAGCCATGGCCGAGGTCGCGGCGCGCCGACAGAGCGACCGACGCCCATGCCAGCGCGACCGCACCGAGGAACAGGCCGCCCAGCACCCACCACCGTTCACCCGCGTAGGCGCGCACCCCGAACGACCAGCCGAGCGGCGAGAGCCACGACAGGACGCCGTTGCCCATGTCGCCGACGGCGCGGAGCAAGAACGCGACCAGCAGGACCGCGCTGGTGACCCCGCGCGCCAGCCGTGCCGTCGTGACCACCTGTGCCACGGTCGCCGTCGCACCGACGAAGAACAGCCCGGTGAGCGCGCACGCGGCGCCGAAGGCGACCGAGCCGGCGACGGGCAACGCGAGCGCGATCAGCCCGACGGCGATCGCTGCACCCAACAGCACGGCGCCGCCCCCGACCCACACGATCGACGCGCAGAGCGCGGCGTGGCGTCCCACGGGTGCGGCACGCACGAGCTCGGCGCGTCCCGACTCCTCCTCGTCGCGGGTGTGGCGCACGACCATGAAGACGGCGTACAGCGCCACCCCGACGAAGGTGAACAGCGCGACCTCGTTCATCACCACCGCCCCGAGGGTCGGGGCGTCGAGGCCGTAGCCAGGTCCGGCCATCGCCTTCACCGCGGCGTCGGCCTGCGCGATCCGGGCGTACTGCTCGAGGTCCTCGGGCGTGTCGTACAGGCCGATCACGCTGGACGAGCCGAGCACGACGACGGCGATGATCGCAGCGAGCCAGATCGCCATCCGCAGGCGGTCGCGCCGCGCCATCATGCGCAGCACCGGGCCGAAACCGGCCAGCGTCCGAGGTTGCACCGCGCCCGCCGGCGGGCCGACGGCCGTGGCGGGCTCGGACGCCACCGACAGCACGGTCACGACCGCTCCCCGGCGTCGTCAGGGTCGAGCGGGTCCGGCTCGTCGCCGTACTCGCGGAGGAACAACTCCTCCAGGGTCGGAGGTTGGCTGACCAGCGAGGTGATGCCGTGCCGGACGACGAAGCCCATCACGTCGTCGAGCGCCGTCGTGTCGACCTCGAAGTGGGTGTGGCCACCCTCACGATGGATGCCGTGCACCCCTGCGACGTCGTCGAGGCCGTCGAGCGTCTGTCGTGTCCCGACCGACACGCTGGTGCGCGTCGCGGTGCGCAGGTCGTCGAGCGACCCGCTGCGCACGGCGACGCCGTTGCGGATGATGGTGACCCGATCGCACAGCTTCTCGACCTCTGCGAGGATGTGGCTCGAGAGGAACACGGTCCGACCCTCCGCGGCGACCTCCTCGATCAACTCCTGGAACACCGTCTCCATCAGCGGGTCGAGGCCCGCCGTCGGCTCGTCGAGCAGCAGCAACTGCGCACTCGACGCCAGCGCGGTGACCAGTGCGACCTTCTGCCGGTTGCCCTTCGAGTAGGTGCCCGCCTTCTTGCGCGGGTCGAGCTCGAACCGCTCGATCAGCTCGTCGCGGCGCGTCGGATCGAGGTCGCCGCGGAGGCGTCCGAAGTAGTCGATGATCTCGCCGCCGGACAGGTTCGGCCACAGGCTCACGTCGCCCGGAACGTACGCCAGGTCGTGGTGCAGATCGACCGCGTCGCGCCACGGGTCGCGGCCGAGCACCTCGGCCTCCCCGCCATCCGGCCGGAGCAGCCCGAGGAGCACCCGCATGGTCACCGACTTGCCGGCCCCGTTGGGGCCGAGGTAGCCGTGGATCTCGCCGGTCGCCACCTCGACGTCGAGGCCGGCGAGCGCGACGGTCGACCCGAACCGCTTGTCGACACCCCGCAGACCGATCGCCGTGCTCACTCCGAACGCTCCAGCATCGGGCACCATGTAACCAGCCGCCGCGCCGTACGCTGACCACCCGTGTCGGGGACGCCGGGTGATCATCGCAGAGAGCTCGCCGAGTTCCTGCGCGCCCGACGTGACTCGATCCGCCCCGACCAGGTCGGACTGCCCGCCGGCCGCGGCCGACGGACGCCCGGGCTCCGCCGCGAAGAGGTGGCGATGCTCGCGGGGGTCTCGGTCACCTGGTACACGTGGCTGGAACAGGGGCGGCGGATCAACGCGTCGAACGACGTCCTGGAGGCGATCGGACGGGCGCTGCTGCTGGACGAGGTCGGACGCGACCACCTCATCGCCCTCACCGAACCGGGCACGGCGAGCATCGAGGCACCGGCCGAGGCGCCGAGTGCCCTGCTGCGCTTGCTCGACTCGCTGATGCCGGCTCCGGCCTACGTGCTCGGTCCGCATTGGGAGTTCGTCGCCTGGAACACCGCCCAGGCGCGGCTGTACCCACGCATCGAGCAGCTCGAGCCCCCGCGCCGGAACCTGCTGTGGGTGCTCTTCGCCGACCCGGCCACGCGCGAGCTCATCGTCGACTGGGACATCCACGCCAGACAGGCGCTCGCCGAGTTCCGGTCGGCGACGACCGCGGTGCGCCACGACGACTCGATGAACGCGCTGGTCGACCTCCTCGTCGCGGAGAGCGATGACTTCGCCGCGTGGTGGCCGGAACACGACGTCTCCGGGTTCGAGACCCGGCTCCGCCGGTTCGACCACCCGACCGCGGGCGAGCTGACCTTCGAGTACCAGCAGCTGACCCCCGTCGAGTGGCCGGCGCTGCGCGTGGTCGCCCAGCTCCCGGTCCCCGGCGACGATTCCGCCGACCGCCTCGCCGTCCGCCACCACGTCGCGTAGCGGACGCCCCGACGGGCGGCCCGTGTGGGGTGCGGCACCTCCGGAGCAGGTGCGACACACCGGGGTGGTCCGGACGCGATACAACGGGGGGTGTCGGCGGGTGAGCCGTCGACGAAAGGGGAAGTCGTGGCAGTACGCACCTACGAGCTCGCCGACCGGTTCCGGCTGGAGGAGGGGACGGTCTTCCTCTCCGGCGTGCAGGCGATCGCCCGCCTGCCCATCGACCAGCTGCGCATGGACCGCCGGCTCGGCCTGAACACGGCGGCCTTCGCATCGGGCTATCAGGGGTCGCCGGTCGGCACGTTCACCGAGGAGCTCCGGCGGGCGTCCTCGACGCTGCCGGACCTGCCGGTCGTGATCCAGCCGGGCGTCAACGAGGAGCTCGCCGCCACGGCGGTCATGGGGAGCCAGCTGGCGATGACCCTCGCGGATGCGACCTACGACGGCGTCGTCGGGATGTGGTACGGCAAGAACCCCGGACTCGACCGCAGTGGCGATGCGATCCGCCACGCCGTCTATGCCGGCACGTCGGTGCACGGCGGTGTCGTCGCCGTCGTCGGCGACGATCCGGCGGCGAAGTCGTCCACGCTGCCGTCGTCGAGCGACGCCACGATGGTCGACCTGCACATGCCGATCCTGTTCCCCGGCGACGTGCAGGAGGCGATCGACCTCGGTCGCCACGCCGTGGCGCTCTCGCGCAGCTGCGGGCTCTGGGCGGGTCTCAAGCTCGTCACGCAGGTCGCCGACGGCACGGGCACCGTCGACGTCGGCCTCGACCGCGTCCGTCCGACCGCGCCGGTCGTCGAGGTCGACGGCACGCCGTTCCACCCCACGCCGAACGGCCGGCTGCTCACGCCGTACACGCTCGACATGGAGCGTGAGTTCCAGCAGGTGCGCACCGTGCTCGCCCGCCGGTACGGCGTCGACAACCACCTCAACCGACTGGCGGTGCGCACCGCCGACGACTGGATCGGCATCGCTGCATCGGGCCACACGTATCACGAGCTGCGCGAAGCGCTGAAGGTGCTCGGCTTCGCCACCGACGACGCGCTCGCCGCCGCAGGCATCCGCCTCTTCCACCTGCTGATGCCCGTCCCGCTCGCCGAGGAGCAGGTGCGCGAGTTCGCCGACGGCCTCGACGAGGTGATCGTCATCGAGGAGAAGAACCCCACGCTCGAGGGCGAGGTGAAGAGCGCGCTCTACGAGGCATCCCACCACCCGCGGGTCGTCGGGCGCCATGACGAGCACGGCCAGATCCTGATGGACGGCGCCGGGACGCTCGACGTCGACAAGTTGATCACCCCGCTGCACCGCCGTCTCAGTGCCCGCCTCGCCGACCGGCTCCCGCCGCTCGAGTCGGTCACCCCGCGTCCGGCGCCGCGCATCCCGCTCACGGTCAACCGCACGCCGTTCTACTGCTCGGGCTGTCCGCACAACACCAGCACCCGGGCGGACGGCGACACCCTCGTCGGCGGGGGCATCGGCTGTCATGCGATGGTCGCGCTGATGGAGCCCGACCGGGTCGGCGACATCGTCGGCCTGACACAGATGGGCGGAGAAGGCGCCCAGTGGATCGGCATGGCGCCGTTCGTCGAGCGCACTCATCTCGTGCAGAACCTGGGCGACGGCACCTACTTCCACTCGGGGTCGCTGGCCATCCGGGCAGCGGTCGCGGCCGGCGTCGACATCACCTACAAGCTGCTCTACAACGGCACCGTCGCGATGACCGGCGGGCAAGATCCGCAGGGCGGCATGAGCGTCCCCGACGTGGCCCATTCGCTGTTGCTCGAAGGTGTGTCCCGGGTGATCGTCACCTCCGACGACCCCGGCCGGCACGACGCGGCGGCGTTCCCCGTCGGCGTCGACGTGTGGCACCGCGACCGCATCGACGAAGCCAACCGCGTCCTCGCCGACACGAAGGGCGTCACCGTGCTGATCCACGACCAGGCGTGCGCCGCCGAGCTCCGGCGCGCCAGGTCGCGC
>CAYGLH010000013.1:13434-17523 GCA_964350535.1 uncultured Ilumatobacteraceae bacterium | reverse complement strand
CGCGGCACCGTGGCGACGCCGGGCTTCCGGGTGGTCATCAACGAGCGGGTGTGCGAGGGCTGCGGCGACTGTGGCGACAAGAGCAACTGCCTGTCCGTCCAGCCGGTCGACACGCCGTTCGGCCGCAAGACCCGGATCCACCAGACGAGCTGCAACTTCGACTTCTCCTGCATGAAGGGCGACTGCCCGGCGTTCGCCACGGTGACCGTGCCCGAGCAGCCGCCGATCAAGCTCGCCACGCCATCGGCCGCCCCCGGCCCGACGCCACCTGCCGACCTCGCCGAGCCCCGCTCCCCGCTCGTCGATCCGGCGGCCTTCACCGTCCGCCTCAACGGCATCGGCGGCACCGGGGTGATCACCGTCAGCCAGATCCTCGGCACCGCGGCGCTGCTCGCCGACCGCGAGGTGCGCGGCCTCGACCAGACCGGGCTGTCGCAGAAGGCCGGCCCCGTCGTCAGCGATCTCTGCATCACCACGGGCGACATCCCGGCGTCGAACCACGCCAACGCGTCGGGCGTCGACTGCATCATCTCGTTCGACCTGCTCGTCGGTGCCAGCGACAGCAACCTCGTCGGGGCGCGCGCCGGGTCGACGGTGCTGGTGGCCTCGACCGACGCCGTGCCGACGGGTGAGATGGTGACCCATCCAGATCGGGCCTTGCCGCCCGGGGCCGAGCTCCTCGAGCGCGTCGGTGAGGTGACGCGGAGCGACGACAACGTCTACCTCGACGCGGCGGCACTGGCGCGCGGCATCACCGGATCGACCACGACGGCGAACGTGCTGCTGATCGGTGCGGCGGTGCAGTCGGGCGCGTTGCCGATCCCCGTCGACGCCATCGAGCGGGCGATCGAGCTGAACGGGGTGGCCGTCCAGCGCAACCTCGACGCCTTCCGGTGGGGACGCGCATGGATCGAGGACCGAGCGGCGGTGGAGTCGGCGGCGGACATCACACCGACGCCGGCACCGGAGACACTCGACCAGCTGATCGACCGACTCGCCGCCGACCTCGCCGACTACCAGAACGAGCGGTACGCCAAGAAGTTCCGCAAGGTGGTCGCCGTCGCCCGGGCCGCCGAGCAACGCATCGACGCCGACAGCGACGAGTTCGCCGCCGCGGTGGCGCGCAACCTGCACAAACTGATGGCGTACAAGGACGAGTACGAGGTCGCCCGGCTGCTGCTGCTCGACGACTCGCAGGCGCAGTACCGGGGCATCGGCGGCGCCGACACCACCGTCACCTACCACCTCCACCCGCCGATGCTGCGGGCGATGGGGATGGACCGCAAGATCGGCATGAAGCGCACCGCCCTGCCGGCGATGCGCGCCCTGCGCGCCGCCAAGTCCGTGCGCGGCACGCCGCTCGATCCGTTCCGGTGGGCCGAGGTGCGCAAGGTCGAGCGGGCGATGATCCCCGAGTACATCGATGCCGTGCGCACGCTCTCGAAGCAGCTCTCGCCGGACAACGTCGGCGAGTCGATCGCCATCGCCTCGCTCCCCGACCGGGTGCGTGGCTACGAAGACCTGAAGCTCCGTCGCGCCCGGGACTACCGCGCCGAGCTGGCCCGCCGGCTCGCCTGATCCCCGCCTGGGTCCGAACAGACCGCGCCGGCGATGCCGTGACCGCCGTCTTCGGCGACTCGTGAGGTTCGGACCCGCGCTGCGGGCGCTGAGATCCCGAGATCGCCTGCTGTCCGGGCTGCGCCGCCATACTCGGTCGTATGGGTGATGGCGACACGAGCCGGCTGCGGCGGGCGTCGCGCACGGTGCTCGACAACGGCCGGGAGTTGAAGGACGAGGTGCGCGACGACGGGCTGGTCGACGCTGCCGCCGGCGTCGCCTTCTGGCTGTTGCTCAGTCTCCCCGCCGCTGCGCTGGCGATGATCTCGGCGCTGTCGTTCATCGGCGACGGTCTCGCGGCGAGCATGCACGAGTCCGTCGACCGGTTCATCGAGGAGACCTTCGCCAGCCAGGCGGACAGCCTGCAAGAGACGGTCGACGAGCTGTTCGACGGCCCGAGACCCGGGCTGTTCAGCACCTCGATCGCCATCGCCCTGTTCACCGTGTCGCGGGGGTTCGCCGGCCTGATCCGCGCCCTCGACAACGCCTACGACATCGAGGAGCGGCGCGGCGCGGTGCGCCTCCGGCTCACGGCGGTGGGACTCGCCCTCGGCACCTTCGTCACGATCGCCGTGTCGTTCTGGGGGTGGGTGCAACTCCGTGACGCAGGTGTGCCGTTCGTGCTGCGCGGGCTCCTCGCCCTCGCCGTGCTCGTGCTGTGGTCCGCCACCATGTTCCACACCGGACCGCACCACCGCACCCCCTGGCGCTACGACGTGCCCGGGGCGGCCGTGGCGGCGGTGGGTTGGCTCGCGCTGACCGTCGGGTTCAGCTGGTACGTGCGGATCGCCGGCACCGGCAACCAGGTCGTCGGGATCACCGGCGGTCTGCTCGTCGGTCTGACATGGCTGTGGCTGGCCTGCCTGGTGTTCCTGATCGGTGCCGAGATCAACGAGATCATCGCCGACCGCGCCGACGCCATCGCCGCGCCGCGCAACTACGACCACCTCGTGTCGTGGCAGGCGATCAAGCACCGCGTCACCAGCATCGCCGACGACGACCACCGTTAGGGTGACGCCCCCATGACGACCCGCAGCGTCCCCCGATGACCGTCCTCACGATCGTCGGTCTGATCGTCGGGATCGCCGGACTCGTCGCCGGGGCGGAGGTGCTGGTCCGGGGCGCGTCGCGCATCGCCGCCCGCACCGGCATGTCCAACGTGGTCATCGGCCTCACCGTCGTGGCGTTCGGCACGAGTGCCCCCGAGCTCGCGGTCAGCGTGGGCGACGCCGTGCGCGGGTCGGAGTCGGCCGGCGAGATCGCGATGGGCAACGTCGTCGGCTCGAACATCGCCAACATCCTCCTCGCCCTCGGCGTGTCAGCGGCGATCGGCGGGGCGTTGGTCGTGGCGAACCGCATCGTGCGGATCGACGTGCCGCTGATGATCGCCGTGTCGCTGCTGCTGTGGGTGCTGGTGCTCGACGAGCAACTCGGACGGTGGGAAGGCCTGGGCCTCACGCTCCTGCTGATCGTGTACGTCACCTGGACCGTGCTCCAGGCCCGGCGCGAGACCGGCGACGCCGCGCTCACCGCGGTCGACGACGAGTTCAGCGCCGAGGCGCTGCGGCGGCACTCCGTCGGCGGGGACGTGCTGCTGGTGCTCGGCGGGCTCGTGCTGCTCGTCGTGGGGTCACAGCTCCTGGTGGGGTCCGCCAGCGACATCGCCACGGAGTTCGGAGTGAGCGATCTCGTCATCGGGCTCACCGTCGTCGCCATCGGCACGTCGCTGCCCGAGGTCGCCACGTCGCTCGTCGCGGCCATGCGCGGCCAGCGCGACCTGGCGGTCGGGAACGCCGTCGGATCGAACCTCTTCAACATCCTCGCCGTCCTCGGCATCACCGCGCTGGTGTCGCCCTCGCCGCTGCCGGTGGCGCAGTCGGCGATCCAGGTCGACATCCCGGTGATGGTGGCGGTGGCATTCGCCTGCCTCCCCATCTTCGCATCGGGCCACCAACTCGCCCGTTGGGAGGGCAGCCTGTTCGTCGTGCTCTACACGGCGTACGTCGTGTGGCTCGTCCTCGACGCCTCCGAACACCACATCCGCGACTCCTACCGCGGCGTGATGTTGTTCTTCGTGCTGCCGATCGTGGCGATCACCGTGGCGGTGGTCACCTACCGGGTGCTCCGCCACGAGCGCGACGACCTCTTCGCCGGCTGAGCGGCGGCTCAGCGCGGCGTGACGGCCCGTGCCTCCGACCACGTCATCCCCTGCTCGAGGTTCGGTTCGCGCGGCAGACCGAGCACCATCTCGGCGACGATGTTGCGTTGCACGGCGAACGTGCCACCGCCCAACGTGAGCGCCGGGTGGAAGAGGTAGCCGTAGTGCCAGATCGGATCGACCCCGTCGACACCCGTGCCCCCCGTGTTCACCTCGGTCGGACCGCCACGAGAACCGGGGGGAAGGGTGCCGACCGGGCCCGAGCCCGCGAGCATCCCGTCGGCGCCGGCGAGGTCCTTGGCCAGCGACATCAC
>CAYGLH010000013.1:0-13424 GCA_964350535.1 uncultured Ilumatobacteraceae bacterium | reverse complement strand
CGGCCATGATCTTCTGGATCGACGCCTCCGGACCGGGCGTCTCGCCGCGCAGGCGGGCGCTGAGCGTGCGCATCCGGTTCAGGTGCAGCAGCTGGGCCTCGATGTGCAGCGCGGCGGCGCGCTCGCGCAGCACGGGGTCGTCGACACCGCCGTTGTCGCGGATCACGTCGATCAGGTCCTCGGCGGATGGCCCGACGCCCCACAACGAGCCGGCCGACGACAGCGAGACCCGCTCGTTGGACAGCGTGACCTTCGCCAGCCGCCAGCCGTCGCCCTCCTCCCCGACGCGCAACGATGCGGGGAGCCGCATGTCGTCGAAGAAGACCTGGTTGAACGAGTGCGCAGTGGTCATGTCGACGATCGGCGACATCGACAACCCGGGCGTGTCCATCGGGCAGATGAAGTAGCTGATCCCCTTGTGCTTCGGCACGTCCGGGTCGGTGCGCGCGATCAGGATCCCGTACTCGCTCCCGTGGGCGCCGCTCGACCAGATCTTCGAGCCGTTGATCACGTACTCGTCGCCGTCGCGCTCGGCGCGGGTGGCGAGGTTCGCCAGATCCGAGCCGGCATCGGGTTCGGAGAACAGCTGACACCAGATCTCCTCCCCGCTGAAGATCCCCGGCAGGAAGCGCTCCTTCTGCTCGTCGGTGCCGGCGAGGTAGATCGTCGGCGCCGCCCAGCCGATGCCGATCGCGTTGAACGGCCTGCTCACGCCCGCGGCGGCGAGCTCCTCGTCGATGACCAGCTGATCGAGGGGTCCGGCCTCGAGACCCCAGGGCGGCGGCCAGTGCGGCACGACGTAGCCGGCCTCCGCCAATTGGCGGGCCGTGGGGTCGGGGTTGGCGGCGATCCAATCGCGCACGGCGACGCGGGCGGGGTGATCGTCGGGGGGCAGATCGAAGTCCATCGTCGGCGATTCTCGCGGGTGCCGGGCGACCGGCCGCAAGCGGAGCCGGCGCGCTAGGATCGCATCGCGTGGTCGGCCTGAACGAACCCCCCTCCGGCAGCGCCCCGCCCGTCGACCCCCGCCGCAAGCTCCTGCTCGGCGCCGGGCTCGCCGCGGTGCTGGGCGCCGCAGCCGTCGGCATCATCGCCACGTCGGGTTCCGGCAACTCGGAGGCCGCCGACACCACCGCCCCGCCGACCACGGTGGCTGCGATCGCACCGACCACCACCGTCGCCGCACTCCCCGACCTCGAGGGCGATCTCGGGCAGAACGAGAACGAGACGGCGGAGGAGGTCGAGTCCGACCGCGCCGACGGCGGATGCACGATCGGCGCCCTGTCGGTGCGCTACGGCTCCGAGGGCGACGGCGTCGTCTGCCTGCAGGACGCGCTGCGCACCGCGGGCTTCTACGACGGGGACAGCGACGGCTACTTCGGCGACTCCACGCTCGCCGCGGTGCAGGCCTATCAGACCGACAACGACCTGTTCGTCGACGGCGTCGTCGGGCGCGAGAGCGCGATCGAGCTCGACATCTGGCCCGACGAGGAGTCGCTCGTCGTCCGCACGCCGGCTCCGGCCCCCGGGGCCACCGACCTGTGGGGCGTCGAGCTCTCGCCGGTCGCCTCCGCCGGCAGCGACGCACCACCGTTGCCCGACAACTCCGGCAGCGGGCGCCGGGTGGTCTACGACCGTGCCGGCCAGCGCGCCTGGGCGGTCGCGGAGAACGGCGACATCATCCGCTCCTGGCTCGTCGCCGGGAGCAAGTACAGCAACGAGATGCCCGGCACCCACACCGTGTACAGCCGGTCCGAGATGTCGACCGCCTGGAACGGTCAGGCCTGGCTCCCGCTGATGATCCGCTACCAGAAGACCGACATCGGGCACATCGGCTTCCACGGGATCCCGCGCCACGTCTCCGACAACTCGGCATACATGACCACCGACGAGCTCGGTACCCGCCTGTCGGGCGGCTGCCAGCGTCAACACATGCTCGACGCGCAGTTCATGTGGGGCTTCGCCACGGTCGGCACCACCGTCGTCGTCACCTGACCGACCCGGCGCACGGTGGGGCCACCGGGACACGCCGACCCCTCAGAAGTCGAGGAAGTCCATCGTCGGCTCCCACACGACGCGGGAGCCCTCGTGGCCGGTGCGGACGAGCCAGACCGTCGCCAGCACGGCGAGCACCACCCATGCGGCGGTGAGCGCGAGGACCGCCGGTGGCTCGTCGCGCAACGTCGGGCGCGAACCGCCGGTGGGGAGGAACCGGCGGTCGCCGACGACGACGAGCACGGTGAGCGCGAGCCACACGAGCGTCAGCACGAACGTGGTGTTGGCGAGCTGCTCATGGGTGCTCACATCGACGGCGCCGGCGAACGCGTCGTCGAGTGACTCACCCGACGTCTTGGCGAGGTAGAGCAGCACGGCGAGCAGCCCGACGGCGGCCACCGACCACCACCCGACGGCGCGGCGCCACGCCGGCACGATCGCCAGCACGACGGCACCGATCGCCATCGACGGCAACAGCACGATCGGCGCGTGGATGAGCAGCGCATGGGCCGGGAGGTCGAACAGCGTGTCCATCGATCGGTCCCGCCTCGCGACGCGTCAGCTCACCGTGATGTCGAGCGTCTGTCCCTGCCCGGCGTGACTCGTCGGGCCGGCGACGATGTTGCACAGCAGCACGTACGTCCCGGGCTCCAGGTCGACGGTGAGCGCGCCCGTGGCGCCGCCCTGCATGCGATCGGTGCGGCCGATCACTGCACCGTCGGGCAGTTCGTCCTCGAGCACGGCACCGTTGGCGGCCGTCGGGAGCGAGGCGTAGCCGTCGGCTTCGATCACGACGAGCTCGTGCGGGAAGCTGCCGTCGTTGAGGATGGCGAAGTCGGTCTGGCCGGCGGCGAGGTCGGTCGGCGCCTCGACGAACCACTCGTCGAGCGTGACATCGATCGTCGCCGGGGCCTCACCGCCGCCGGCGTCGGTGGCGGGAGGGGCGACGGACGACGCGGGCTCGGTCGACGGCGGCTCGGTGGACGGCTCGGTGACCGGCGGCTCCGTGGGAGCGGGATCGGTCGGCGTCGGCTCGGTGACGGGTGGCGCCGTGGCGGGCGCTTCCGTGGCGGCGCTCGTGTCGTCGGACGCGTCGGCGTCGTCGGTGTCGTCACCGCCACCGCAGCCGACGACGAGCAGCGGCACGACGACGAACGACACGGCCAGTCTGCGCAGGTGCATCCGGGGGATCGTAGGAGACCGACCCGTGCGGTGGGGCGCGGCCGACGCCGGAACGCTCACGCTTCGGCGGCCGCGACCAAGCGGGCCAGCTCGTCGCCGTCCCGCACCGGGGGTGTGGCGATGACACGCGCAGCCACGCCCGAGGCGGCCAGCTCGGCGGTCGACCAGGGCCCGGGGGCCCGGCTGGAGGGGTCGAGGACCTCGGCGGCGTTGTCGAGCACGCTGACCTCGAACGATCGGGCAGGCGGGTGTGCGGACAGCCGTTCGAGTTGGTCGATCAGCCACCTCGTCCGACGCAGGTTCACCCCGTCGGCCGTGGCGAGGGCGACCTCGATCGTGGGCCACGACGATGCGCCGACCACGATCGGTGGGCGCGCTGCGTCGTCGACGACGCCCTCGAGGTCGTGCAGCGCGCACGACGCCGACTCGAACGAGCCGCGGCCGCCCCAGATCGCGTGCAACGCTCCGAGCTGGTCGGCCAGCTGGGAACGGCGCTCCGCAGCGGGCCGGAGGCGACGACCGATCATCTCGTGCTCACGCGCGAAGCGCGACGCCGGTGCCGCTCCGGAACCGATGCCGAGGCGGACGCGATGTGGCGCCAGCGACTGCAGCGAGTTGATCGCGCTGGCCAGGTGCACCGGATGCCGGTTCACCATGTTGGCGACCATGATGCCCAGCTCGACGCGCTCGGCGACCGCGGCCATCGCGCCGAGGCACACGAACGGATGGCGCGCGAACGGCGCGCCGAACACGGCACCGCTGAAGTGGTCGGGGACCCACAGCGTGCGCACCGCCGACCGGTCGGCGAGTCGGGCCGTGTCGACCAGCTCCCGGACCGAGCGCCCGAAGGGGCTCACCAGCAGGTCCACACGCATGCGCGAACGGTAGCCACGGCGATGCCCCCCAGGTGTCATCGTCGCCATCGTCGCCGGGCGCGACGCCCGCCGCCGCCCGTGTCGTGGTGTGGCTCAGCTCACACCCGTCGACAGCGATCCGTCGGCGAGCGCGGCGATCGCCTCGTCGGCCTGGGCGCGGACCGCGTCGTCGAGTGGGTGATCGGGATTGAACTCGATCACGAGCCCGCCGTTGGCGAGGGTGAGCGGCGGCAACGCTGTGCCCGGCGCCGGGACGGGGTCGCCCGACGACAGTGCCGCGGCGAGGTCGCGCAGCGCCACCTCCCAGTGGTACACCTGCGACGCCACGACGAGGTCGTCGACCGCGTTCTGGGAGGACTGTGTGGCGAACCAGGGGACGTTCGCGTCCAGCGCGACCGGCCGCACGCCGTTGGCGATCTGCGAGCTCGCCGTCAGGACATCCACCCCGAACTCGGTCTGTGTGGCCGCTGCCTCGGCCGCCAACCCGAGGTCGGTGTAGGAGTCGATGTAGACCGTTCGCGTCTGCACGGCCGGGTCGACCGACGCCGCACCCGCCACGAACCCGTCCGCATACCGGGCCGCATCGCCGACCGCGATCGGCCCGATCACGGTGATCGCGCCGCTGGCGGTCAGATTGGCGGCGACCAGGCCGTTGACGAAGCCGCCCTCGTCCGCCCGCGCCGTGTACGCGTGGACGTTCGGCGCGTCGACGCCGTCACCCGCGGTGCCCCATGCGAACGTCACATCCGGGTAGGCCTCGGCGACGAGTTGCACCGCCCCGCCGTACTGCGACCCGTGGGCGATCACCAGGTCGGCGCCGGCAGCAGCGTGCTCGTCGAGGGCGATCGTGGCGGCGCCGACGTCGGCGAGCTCGTCGCTGATCAGGAGCTCCACGGGGATCTCGTCCCCGAGGCGTCCCAACGAGTCGACCATGCTCTGGGTGAACGACAGGTCGTCCCGGCTGCTCGGCGCGACGAGCGCCACCGTGATCGGGTCGGGCGCGGCGGTGGTGGTCGGGGCGACGGTGGTACTGGTGGCCGGCGGCCCGCTGGCCACCACCTCGGAACCGGCCGGTTCCGACCCGACGTCGCCGTCGTCGTCGGCGGCACAGGCCACGGCCGAGCACGCGACGAGCGCTGCTGCGAACGTCGTGCGCCAGCGCCGGCGGTCCGACGGACGTGATCGAGGGGGGCGATGCACGGGCGTCGACGCTAGTGCGGGTGGGCGCGCCCGGCGCGGCGGGTGACGCATGATGGGGTCCGTGGATGGACTGGTCCGGGAGCTCGTCGACGCCGTCGGTGCGGCCAACGTCATCACCGAGCCCGACGACCGCTACCTCACCGACTGGCGCGACGTGTACCGCGGCGTCGCCGCCGCGGTCGTGCGCCCCGCCAGCACGGCGGAGGTCGCCGCCGTGGTGCGGGTCGCCGGCGCGCACTCGGCGGCGATCGTGCCACAGGGCGGCAACAGCGGCCTCTCGGGCGGGGCGATCCCCGCCGGCGACACCGACCGCCCGTCGATCGTGATCGCGCTGGAGCGGATGCACCACATCGGCGACATCGACCGCTCCGCCGCCACGCTCACCGCCGAGGCGGGATGCACCATCGAGGCGCTGCAGCAGGCGGCCGCCGCCGTCGGGCTGCTCTTCGCCCCCGACTGGGGAGCGCGCGGTTCGGCGACCCTCGGCGGGGCGATCGCCACCGACGCCGGCGGCATCAACGTGCTCCGCTACGGCAACATGCGGGCGCACGTGCTCGGCGTCGAGGCGGTCCTCGCCGACGGACAGATCTGGAACGGGCTGCGGGCGCTCCACAAGGACTCGTCGGGCTACGACCTCAAGCACCTCTTCATCGGCTCGGAGGGGACGCTCGGGGTGGTCACCCGCGCCGTCGTCGCGCTGGCGCCGGCGACCCCCCACCACCAGAGCGCGCTGTTGGCACTCGCGGACATCGACCGCGTGCTCGCCGTGCTGGAGGCGTGCCGGCGCCTCGCGCCACGGTCGACGGTGGCGATCGAGTTGCTCCCCGATCTCGGTCTCGACATGGTCTGTGCGGCGGTGGACCAGCAACGGCCGATCGAGACCCGCCGGGACTGGTACGCGCTGATCAAGCTGGCCGACACCGATCCGGTCGAGGATCGTCTGACCGCCGTGCTCGGGTCGCTGACGCAGGACGGCTCGATCGCCGACGCCGTCGTCGCCGGCCGGAGCGACCAGGAGACCCGCTTGTGGACGATCCGCGACGAGCTGCCGATCTACCGGCTGTTCCGTCACCAGGCGGTGGCGATCAAGAACGACGCCGCCGTCCCGGTGCAACGCGTCCCGGCGATGATCCGCGGCGTCCAGTCGCTCGTCGCGGCGACCGCTCCCCCGTCGACGATCAGCTACACGTTCGGCCACGCCGGCGACGGCAACCTGCACATCGCCGTCCTGCCCGCCGACGACGCCGACCCCGCACCGTTCGTGGCGGCGCGCGATCGCATCCGTACCGCGATCGACGAGCTGGTCCTCGGCCTCGGCGGGACGCTGAGCGCCGAGCACGGCATCGGACAGGAACTGGTGGCCCGGATCGGCCCGCAGAAGACCCCCGTGGAGTGGGGCATGATGAGGGCGGTGAAGCACGCCCTCGATCCCCGCGACCTGATGAACCCGGGAAAGATGTTCCCCGATGGGTGAGACGCGCACGACGGTCGCCGGACTGGTGCTCGATGCGCTGCGGGCGCTCGACATCGACACGCTGTTCTGCCTCCCCGGCGTACAGAACGACGACTTCTTCGACGCCCTCGTCGACGCCACCGACATCCGGCCGATCCACACGCGGCACGAACAGGGTGCGGCCTACATGGCGATGGGGGCGGCCCAGGTGAGCGGTCGCCCGGCTGCCTGCTGCGTCGTGCCGGGGCCGGGGATGCTCAACGCCTCCGCCGCCCTGACCAGCGCCTACTGGGGGTACGCCCGCGTCCTGGCGATCGTCGGCCAGCTGGCGACGATCCATCGGGGGCGGCACTTCGGCGCACTCCACGACCTGCCCGACCAGACCGCCATCCTCGCCCAGCTCACCAAGGCGACCTTCGTCGCCGACCTCCCGGATCGAGCGGCGACCGTCGTCCAGGCGGCGGTCGATGCACTGGTCTCCGACCTCCCCCGCCCGGTGAGCCTCGAGGTCCCGGCCGACGTGTGGGGGGCTGCCTCCTCCGGTGCGATCGCCCCGGCCACAGCGACGATGCCGCCGGTCGATGTCCAGACGATCGAACGGGCGGCGGCGCTCGTCGAACGGGCCAGTCGGCCGCTCATCGTCGTCGGCTCCGGGGCCTATGGGGCGAGCGGATCGGTGATCGCCCTGGCGGAACGGATCCAGGCGCTCGTGACCACCCGCCGAATGGGCCACGGGGTGGTGCCGACCAGCCACGAGCTGTTCGTCCCGATCACCGCGGCGCACCGCGCGTGGGCATCGGCCGACGTGGTGATCGGGATCGGCACCCGTCTCGAGTGGCCGCTCGGCACGTGGGGGGTCGACGACGACGTGGCGGTGATCCAGATCAACGTCGACCCCGACGAGGTCGACCGCCACGGCGTGACCCGTGTCGGCATCCACGCCGACGCCGACGCGGCGATCGGCGCGCTGCTCCAGACGCTCGCCCACAGCGAGCGACGCAGCCGCGTCGCCGAGGCGGCTGCGCTGCGCGCCGACTTCGAGGCGCAGACCGCCCACCTCGAACCGCAGCGGGCGTACACCGCGGCGATCCGCTCGGCATTGCCCGACGACGCCGTCCTCGTCGAGGACGTCACGCAGATCGGGTTCGCCTCCCATCTCTTCTACGACCACCTCGCGCCGCGCACGTTCCTGTCGTCCGGCGCCGCGGGCACCCTGGGCGCCGGCACGGCGGTGGCGATCGGAGCGTCCACCGCCACCGAGGCGCCGGTCGTCGGCATCGTGGGCGACGGCGGGTTCCTCTTCACCGCCACGGAGCTGGCGACCGCCGTGCAACACGACATCCCCTGCACCATCCTGCTGTTCAGCGACGGCGCGTACGGCAACGTGCGACGGATCCAGGCCACCCGCTTCGGTCCCGACCGGACCATCGCCAGCGATCTTCGCAACCCGGACTTCGCCGGGTTCGCACGCAGCTTCGGCGTGCGCTACTGGACGGCGGACAGCCCCGAGGCGCTGGTGCCGGCGCTGCGTGCCGCGGTGGACCACGACGGTCCCGCCCTCGTCGAGGTGCCGGTCCAGCAGATGCCCGACCCCTGGCCGTACCTGCGGCTGCCCGCGGTCCGCGGCAGTGGCGCGCCTCCGCCCGCAGCCACCGAACCCGGCTGATCGGAACGACCGGTGACGGACTGGCTCGGCGACCGCTTCCGCAAGGGGATGAGTGAAGGGGTGAGCGCTGGGATGAGCGCCTGGCTCGAGGTCGTCCCGGGCCTCGCCGAGACCACCGCCAGGATGTTCGAGCAGACGGCCGAGCTGTTCGGGTTCACCCCGGCCACCGCCTTCGGCCAGGTGATCGACGTCGCCCGCCAGCGGTTGGTCGGTCGAGCGGTGACCTTCGACCTCGGCGGCAGCGAGCTGACGATGACCATCGACTCGATCGACGTGGCGTCGAGCCCGATCGGCCCGGCGATCGGCCAGCTCGGCGATGTCACGCTCGTCGCCCGCGACCTGCGCTGGCAGGACTTCGAGGTGGAGACGGTCGACGCGACCTTCCACAACGTGCACCTGCAGCCTCGCTCGACGCCGATCCTCGTGATCGCCCCGATCACGTTTCGGGCCGTCGTCGCCGCCGACGAGGTGCTGCGACACTTCGCCACCACCACCGTGGCGCAGCACGCCGAGTTGACCCTCGGCGACGGCACGGTCACGCTGCGGCACCGCACCCGGCGCGGGCTCGGCAGCGTGGACGGTGTCGTGCGCGCCGCCGACGACCACATCGAGGTCCAGGTCGACGCCATCCGCGCCGCCGACCGCTGGAACCTCGGTCGGAGGATCGGCGCTGCGCTCCCCAGCGTGCGCCAGCCGCTGCCGCAGGTGCTGCACGGCCGTGTGCGCTCGATCGCGGTCGCGCCGAGCGGGATCACGCTCACCGGTCTCGCCGGCGAGTTCCGCGAACCCGTCGGCGTCGATCAGGTCGACGTGCTGCTGCGACGGCTCGGGGACTTCGATGGTCGGACCGTGGTGCTGCCGCGTGCGGATGCCACATGAGTTGCACCCGCCACCGACTATTAGGTTAGATTAACGACACGTGCAAACGTGTCCTGTGCGACATGGACAGGAAGGCTGTCCGACGATGTCGCCCGGGTCGATCCCACCCCCGAAGGAGACCCATGATCCGCACCCATACCCGTCGCGCCGCCGTGATCGTCGGCGCCGCCGCGCTCGCGCTCGCCGCGTGCGGCGACGATGACTCCGACTCCGGCGCCGAGGACACCGAGGCACCTGCGGAGAGCGAGGCACCCGCCGACAGCGAGGCACCCGCCGAGACCGAGGCCCCCGCCGACACGGAGGCAGCCGAGGACACGGAGGCGCCTGCCGGCACCGACGCCCCCGAGGACGGTGGCGACGCCGAGTCGTCGTCGGGCGACGCGGTGACCGTCGAGCTCTACGCCGGCGAGTTCGCCGCACCGTACGACCCGCAGACCTTGGTGGTCATGGACTATGCCGCGCTCGACACGATCGACGCGCTCGGGCTCGGCGATCGGGTCGTCGGCATCCCCTCCGGCACGCCGCCGCCCCCGTACCTCGAGCAGTACGCCGACACCGAGAACGTCGGGAACCTCTTCGAGCCCGACTTCGAGGCGATCAACGCCCTCGAGCCCGATCTGATCATCGCCGGCGGCCGCTCACAACCGGTCGTGCCGGACCTCGCCGAGATCGCGCCGACCATCGACGTGACCGGCGCCTGGGGTTCGGACTTCGTGCCGTCGATGTACATGAACACCGAAGCGATCGGCGAGATCTTCGGGCTCCAGGACGAGGTCGCGACGGCGATCGCCGACTTCGATGCCGCGGTCGCCGAGGTGAACGCCGCCGCTGCCGACGCCGGCACCGGACTGGTCGTGCTGACGAGCGGTGGAGAGGTGTCGGCGTACGGCCCCGATCCCGAGGGCCGGTTCGACGTCGTGTACAGCGTGTTCGGCATCCAGCCGGCCGCCGATCAGGTGGCGATCGACACGCACGGCGACGCCGTCTCCTTCGAGTACATCGCCGAGACGAACCCCGACATGCTGATCGTGCTCGACCGCGACGCGGCGATCGGCGAGCCGGGCGCCAGCGCCCAGGAGATCCTCGACAACGACCTGGTCAACGGCACCAGCGCTGCCCAGAACGGCAAGATCCTCTACGTCGACACGCCGAGCTGGTACCTCTCGCTCGGTGGTGTGCAGTCGTACGACACGATGATCACCGAGGTCGCCACGCTGGTCGAGTGACCGAGGAGCACACACAGCGAGTCACATTCGCGGCCGTCGCCCCTTGGGCGACGGCCGCGCTCGTGCTCGTACTCTCACTGATCTCGCTGTTCGTCGGCGTGATCCACATCAGCGTCGGGGACGTGTTCACCGACCCGGCCGCCCGCGAGGTGCTCGTCTACAGCCGGCTCCCGCGGACGGCGGCGTTGCTCCTCGCCGGGTCGGCCATGGCGGTCGCCGGGCTGATCATGCAGCACCTGACGAGGAACCGGTTCGTCGCGCCGTCGACGGCGGGGACCGTCGACGCGGCGGCGGTCGGACTGCTCGTGGCGACCCTCGTGTTCACCGGCGCACCGGTGCTGACCAAGGTCCTGATCGCCTTGTTGTTCGCGTTTGCGGGCACCGGCCTGTTCGTGCTCATCATCCAGCGGATCCAGTTCAAGGAGATCATCCTCGTCCCGCTCCTCGGACTGATCCTCGGCAGCGTCTACCGCGCGATCGCCGAGTACTTCGCCTACCGCAACAACCTCGTCCAGTCGATGAACTCGTGGTTCAACGCGGACTTCTCGGGCATCATCCAGGGTCGCTACGAACCGCTGTGGCTGGCCGGCGTCGTCGCCGTCCTGGCATACGTGTTCGCCAACTGGTTCACCGCCGCCGGCATGGGCGAGGCGTTCGCCACCAACATCGGCGTCAACTACAAGGCGGTGATGACGGTCGGCTTGGCGATCACGGCATTCGCCACGTCGGTGGTCGTCGTGACGGTGGGCTCGATCCCCTTCCTCGGGCTGATCGTGCCGAACATCGTCACGCTCGCGCTCGGCGACAACCTCCGGCGCGTCCTCCCGGTCACCGCCCTGCTCGGCGGTGCGGTCGTCGTCGGGTGCGACATCATCGGTCGGCTGGTCATCGCCCCGTACGAGATCGCGGTCGGCTCGATCCTCGGCGTGCTCGGCTCGGCGGTGTTCCTGTTCCTCGTGATGCGGAAGAAGAATCGCTTTGCCGGCACCTGACACGCTTCCCGTCCCGCTCGTCGCGCCCCGCTCCCCGTCGCGCCTTCGGCACCGACGCGCGGTCGTGGTGCTGGGCGCCCTCGTCCTCGTCACCGCCGGGTCGATCGCACTGTTCCTGACGTGGGGTGTCGACGGTCACTGGGACTTCGCCCTTCCCCGTCGGCTCGAACAGCTCGGCGCCTTGGCGGTGGTGGGTGCTGCGGTGGCCGTGTCGACGGTGATCTTCCAGACGCTCACCGAGAACCGGATCCTCACGCCCTCGGTGATGGGGTTCGACGCGCTCTACATCCTGCTGGCGACCGCCCTGGTGTTCACCCTCGGCACCGAGCGGGTCGTGGGGATCTCCGACCTCCGCCTGTTCGTCGCGAACACCGTGTTGCTCGTCGTCGTGGCCACCCTCGCCTACCGGTGGGTGTTGTCCGACGCCTCGCGCGGCCTCTACACGCTCGTACTGGTGGGGGTCATCGCCAGCACGCTGTTCGGGTCGCTGTCGTCGTTCATGTTCCGGGTGATGGACCCGAACGAGTTCGACCTCCTGATGACCGTGTTGTTCGCCAGCTTCAACGTGATCGACACCACCGTGCTGAAGATCGCCACCGTCCTGCTGCTCGCCGGCATCGCTGCGGCACTGTGGATGCTCCCCACGCTCGATGTCCTGACGCTCGGACGCGAGCGTGCGATCACACTGGGCGTGGACTACCAGCGCGTGGTCACACGGCTGCTGGTCATCGTCGCCTGCCTGGTCGCGGTGTCCACGGCGCTCGTCGGACCGATCCTGTTCCTCGGCCTGCTCGTCGCCAACCTCGCGTATCAGCTGACGCGCACGCAGCGCCATGCGTTCACGATCCCGGCGGCGATCCTCATCTCGATCACCGCGCTCGTGTTGGGGCAGGCGCTGCTCCAGCACGTGCTCGAGTACACCGCCCCGCTGGGTGCGATCATCAACTTCGTCGGCGGGGTCTACTTCGTCGGCCTGCTCATCGCGGAGTCGTCCCGACCATGATCACCATCGACGCACTGTCCAAGGCCTACGGCGCGACCCGGGTCGTCGATCATGTCTCGCTGGAGCTGCCGAGCACCGGCGTCACCTCGGTCATCGGCCCGAACGGCGCCGGCAAGTCGACCCTGCTCTCGCTGGTCAGCCGGATCCTCGGCCCCGACGCCGGCACGGTCAGCGCCGACGGCGTCGACGTGTTCACCGCACCCGGTCGCGAGGTCGCCAAGAAGCTGTCGATCCTCCGCCAGGAGCAGCAGACGATGGCGCGCATCACCGTGCGCGAGCGCGTCGAGTTCGGACGCTTCCCGCACTCCAAGGGCCGGCTCACGCCGGACTGTCGCACCGCGATCTCCGAGGCGATCGCCTACTGCGACCTCGAGGACCTCGAGGACCGGCCCATCCACCAGCTGTCCGGCGGGCAACGGCAGCGCGCCTACGTCGCGATGGTCCTCGCCCAGGACACGCGGTACGTGCTGCTCGACGAACCGCTCAACAACCTCGACATGGTGCACGCCACCGCCTTGATGCGGCTGCTGCACCGCCTCGCCGACGAGCGCGGCAAGTCGATCGTGTTGGTGCTGCACGACGTCAACTACGCCGCCGCCTACTCGGATCGGATCATTGCCATGCGCGACGGCGAGGTCGTGTGCGACGGACCGCCCGAGCACGTGATCACCGCTGCGGCGCTCGAGGACATCTACGGGATGCCGTTCCGCGTCCACGTGATCGACGGCGAGCGCGTCGCGGCGTACTTCCGCTGACCCGGTCCCCACCGCTCCGACGAGCGACCTTCCGGCATCGCGTCAACCCGCTCATCGACGACCTCGGACCCACCGCTCCGATGAGCGACCTTCCGGCATCGCGTCAACCCGCTCATCGACGACCTCGGACCCACCGCTCCGATGAGCGACCTTCCGGCATCGCGTCAACCCGCTCATCGACGACCTCGGACCCACCGC
>CAYGLH010000012.1:0-24872 GCA_964350535.1 uncultured Ilumatobacteraceae bacterium | reverse complement strand
CCCAGCACCCAGGCGCGGATCGAGGCGACCCGCCCCGCCGACAGCGACCTCCCGCCCGAGATCGTGGGCACCTTCGAGGAATACTGCTGGCTCTACTGCGAGGCGTGGAGCAAGCGGCTCGAGCGCTGGCTGCTGTCGGTGATCCCGTCGGTGATGATCTTCGACGACCATGACATGGTCGACAGCTGGAACATCTCCCGGTCGTGGCGCGACGACTACCGCCAGAAGGACTGGTGGGCCGAGCACGCCATCGGCGGATACATGTCGTACTGGATCTACCAGCACCTCGGGAACCTCTCGCCGGACGAACTGCAGAAGGAGACCCTGCTCACACGGGTCGCGGAGAGCGGCGACGGCACCGAGGTGCTGCGCAGCTGGGCCGCCGCCACCGACAGCGTGCAGCCCGGCAACGACACGTACCGCTTCAGCTTCGCCCGCACGGTCGGCGACGTGAAGGTCGTCGTGGTCGACTCGCGCAACAACCGGCAGTTCCACGGCGACCGGCGGATCGTCGGGCTCCAGGAGTGGGAGTGGGTGCGGCGCCAGGCCCTCGACCACCCCGGCCACGTGATCCTCGGCAGCACGCTGCCCGTGTTCCTCCCCGACGGACTGCACGACCTGCACACCTGGAACCTCCGAGTGTGCGAGGGCACGTGGGGCAAACGGTTCGCCCGCCTCGGCGAGAAGATCCGGCGCGAGATCGACCTCGACGACTGGCCGGCGTTCCCCACCTCCTACGCCGACATGATCGCCCTCATCGAGGACCTCGACGCGCTCGACGAGCCGCCGGGAACGATCGTCGTCGTCGCCGGCGACATCCACTTCAGCTTCTCCGCCAAGCTCCCGTTCGGCACCGGCGCGAGCCGTGTCCACCAGGTGGTCAGCTCGCCGATCCGCAATGCGTTGATCCCGTACGAGCGGGGTGCGATGCGCCTCACGCTCACCCGCACCGGCGCGGTGATCGGCGACGTCCTGCGTCGCCTCGTGCGCGGGCCGAAGACCGCACCCCACTTCGAGCTGACCTCCGGCCCGTACTTCGCCAACAACATGTGCGAGCTGCGCTACGGCGCCGACGAGGTGGAGCTCGTCGTCGAGCACGCCACCCCCGACGACGACGGCGAACCCGAGCTCGGCGTCGTCGCCCGCCTCGCCCTCTGACGACGCCGCATCGCGCCGCCGCGCCGCCTTGCTCGGCGCCGGCCGTTCCCGATCTCTGTCGGCACAATTCCGGTCCTGGGCGCGATCTGCCGACACACATCGGGAGGTGCCGATCTGTGTCGGTGAAGTTCCGTTCGCAGCGGACAATCGCCGACGCAAACCGCTGGGTGCCGGTGGTCCACGCCGCGATCGCGGCGTTTACCGCTCGTTCACTCGGGGAAACACCCTCGCATGGACACGACGCTCGTGGTGGTGCTGGTCGGGCTGGTCGGCGCCGGCGTGCTCGCCGTCGTGTCCGCTCTCCGGCCCGCCAGCGAGCCGCTCGATCCGGAGGCCACCGAGCACTGGCTGATCGCCGCGGTCGAGCACCGCCCCCGCCTCGCCCGAGCGCTTTCGCACACCGACCGGCGGGTCGCCGGCGGGGTCTCGCTCGTCATCGCCCTCGCCCTGGTCCTCGCCGGCGGTCTGCTCGTCGGCGCGCTGCTCGACACGGTCGACTCCGACGGCCGCTTCGCTCGTTGGGACGACGCGGTCGCCGGCTGGGGTGCGGACCACGAGGACAGCGTCTCGGTCGACGTGCTGCGCATCGTCACCGACCTCGGTGGCACGCTCGTGGTGACGACCGTGGTCGTCGCCCTCGCCGCCGTCGCCTGGTTCGCCTGGCACCGCCCGGTCTCGGCGCTCTTCCTCGGCGTCGTGCTGGTCGGCATCCTGCTCGTCAACAACGTCCTCAAGTGGATCATCGAGCGCGACCGTCCCGACGTCGGCCAGCTCGTCGGATCGGCCGGATCGTCGTTCCCCTCCGGCCACACCGCCACCGCCGCCGCGGTGTGGGCCGCCGTCGCCCTCGTCCTCGGACTGCGGGTCGGCCACCGGGGCCGGGTCGCCCTCGCCGCCGCGGCCATCGGCATCGCCTGCGCCGTCGCCGCCAGCCGCGCCCTCCTCGGCGTGCACTGGCTGACCGACGTGCTCGCGGGGCTCGTCGTCGGCTGGGTCTGGTTCCTGCTCGTCGCCCTCGCCTTCGGCGGGCGGATGCAGCGTCTCGGCGACATGGTCGACCAGATCCAGGACCACGAGCGCGAGGTCGGCGCCACCACATCACACGAGGAGCACGCGGCATGAGCGATCGCACGGAACGACCGACCATCGGCGTCGTCGTCAACGAGGGCAAGGAGCTCGGCGAGGGCCTCGAGATGCTGCGCGCCGTCCTCGCCGAACACGGCCACGCCGACCCACCCTGGTACGAGGTGCCGAAGAGCAAGAAGGCGCCGAAGAAGATCCGCACGCTCGTGGAGGACGAGGGCGTCGACCGCGTCCTGATGTGGGGCGGCGACGGCACGGTGCGTCGGGCGATCAACACGATCCTCGCCGACGACCTCGGCGACATCGAGATCGGCATCCTGCCCGCCGGCACCGGCAACCTGCTGGCCACGAACCTCGGCATCCCGATCGACCTGCGCGCCGCCGCCGAGATCGCCATCTGCGGCGAGGCCCGCCCGATCGATGTGGGATCGGTGAACGGCAACCACTTCGCCGTGATGGCCGGCACCGGCTTCGACGCCTTGATGATCGCCGAGGCCGACGATGCCGAGCTCAAAGACCGCTTCGGGCGATTCGGCTACGTGTGGGCCGGGGTCCGCAACGCCGAGGTGCCACCGGCTCACGCCGAGGTGCGCGTCGACGGCGAGGCCTGGTACGCCGGCGACGCCACGTGCGTGCTCGTCGCCAACGTGCCCACGATCCTCGGCGGCGTCACCGCATTCCCCGATGCGTCGATGACCGACGGCCGGCTCGACGTCGGCGTGGTCAAGGCCCGCTCCCGGTCCGAGTGGGCCCGGCTGCTGGGCCGTGCGATCACGCGCCGACCGGAGCGGTCGCCACTCGCCGAGATGACGAGCTTCTCGAGGCTCGAGGTCAGCCTCGACCGCACGCTGCCGTGGGAGGTCGACGGCGGCGACCGCGATCGCGCCGACCACTACGAGATCACCTGCAAGCCGGATGCGATCCGGATCTGTCAACCCAGGGCGGAGACACACGAACAGGAGCGAACATCATGAGCACCACCTTCGACACACCGTCGCGATCTTCGGGCGAGCCCACCCGAGGCTCGTCCGACGAAGTCGGCAGCGAGGCGGCCGAACGCGCCGCCCGCTCCAACCCGGCCGTCATCGCCTTCGCCCGCGTCGGGTGGGTCGCCAAGGGCGTCGTGTACGGCCTCGTCGGCGTGCTCGCGCTGACCATCGTCTTCGGCGCGCAGGGCAGCAGTTCGAGCAACGGTGGCTCGGGCGAGGAGGCCAGTCAGTCGGGTGCCCTCGCCAAGATCGCCGAGAGCCCGGCCGGGTCGATCCTGCTCTACGTGCTCGCCGCCGGCCTCGTGATCTACGCCCTGTGGCGGCTCTTCACCGTGATCATGCCCGCCGACAACGACGCCGAGAGCTGGCTCACCCGCGCCGGCTACCTCGTCAGCGCCGTCGTGTACTCCGTGCTGGCGTGGACGGCCTTCACGATCGCCAGCTCCGGCGGCAGCTCCGGCCAGCAGTCGGAGGACGCCAAGGTCGAGCGCGTCACCCGCGACTTCCTGGAGATGACCGGCGGTCGGGCGATCGTGTTCGGTGCCGGCGCCGCGCTGATCGTCATCGGTGCCGTCTTCCTCTACAAGGCGTACAGCGCCAAGTTCGAGAAGCAGCTCGAGCACCGCGGCGTCGGCCCGATCTCGTACCGGATGATCGTGGCGATGGGCCGCATCGGTTGGGTCGGGCGCGCCGGGATGATGGCCGTGATCGGCTACTTCCTCTGCCGCGCCGCCTGGCGGTTCGACCCGGACGAGGCGAAGGGTCTCGACGGCTCGCTGCGCCAGGCCGCCGGGAGCACCGTCGGCACGATCCTGGTGATCGTCGTCGGCGCCGGCCTGCTGATCTACGGCGCGTTCTGTGTGATCAGCGCGCCGCGCCGGCGCCTCGTCCCGGCGGACGAGTCATGAGCACCACCGACGCGCCGCTCGGGCGAGGCTCCACGACGGCTCCGGCGTCCGCCTCGACAGTGCCGTCGAAGCGGGCGTCGGACTGGTCGTGGCCGCTGCATCGGCAGCACTGGTTCCAGTTGATCGGTGCGTTCGTGGCCCTCACCGCGACGACCTGGCTCGTCGGCTGGCTGCTCACCGACGTGTTCGCACCGAACGAGGTGACCACCTACGACGACGAGCTCGCCCAGCAGCTCGCCGACGGACGTACCGAGACCACGACCGACCTCGCCCATTGGGGTGCACGGCTCGCCGACACCGAGATCAAGATCATCGTGACGGCGGCGATCGGACTGCTGTTCCTCGCACTGTGGAAACGGTGGCACGAGACGCTGTTCCTCGTGTTGACGCTGGTCGTCGAGGCGTCGGCCTTCGTCGTCGCCAGCTTCCTGGTCGGTCGCTCCCGGCCGGCTGTCGAGCGGCTGCTCGACTCGCCCGTCGATTCCAGCTTCCCCTCCGGCCACGTCGCAGCTGCGACGGTGTACTCGGCCCTGATCGTGGTCGTGTTCCGGCACACCCGCTCGGCTGCCGCCCGGATCGCCGTCGTCGCCGTGTGCGTGCCGATCCCGATCGTCGTCGGCTGGGCGCGCATGTACCAGGGGATGCACTTCCTCAGCGACGTCGTCGCCGGTGTCCTGCTCGGCATCGCGACGATCGCCGTCTGCGCGTGGATCATGCCGACGGCCGACGAGCGCAGCGACGCCGACGCGTCAGTCCCCGACGACGGTCGTGACGTGCGTGACACGGCGGCCGACGACACCGAGGATCGGCCCGTCGGTACGCTCACCTGATGGACACCCTCGAGCTGCCACGCACCGGCGGCAGCTCCGACCGAGTGCCGGCACCCACCGGGCGGCGCGCCCGCAGCGGGCCACGCCCATGGCACCGGCCACCTGCTGCAGTGCGGGCGCTCGTCGGGTTCGTCGGCGTGGTCGCCATCGCATCGATCGTCGCGCTGATGCTGTCCGACCGGGCACCCAGCGCCCTGCGCGGGATCTTCGGCGACACGGCGCAGCGGATCTCCGAACGGATCGACGCGTCCGAGCGGCTGCCGTCGACCGATCGACTGCCCGAGAGTGACTTCATCGTCCACGTCGGCCTCTGGGCCGGCGCGGCCCTGCTCGTCGGCTGGGCGCTGTGGACCTGGCGCGGGCTCCTCCTCGGGGCCGTCGGCCTGTTCGCCCTCAGCCTCGTGGTGGAAGCAGCGCAGGGCGTCTGGTCCGACACCCGCGCCGTCGAGTCCAGCGACGTCGTCGCCAACGGGTTGGGCATCTGCCTCGGCTCGATCGTGGTCGCGACGTGCTACCTCGTGTGGAGCGGGATCGCCGCCCTCACCGAACGGCGCCGCTGACACCCGACGAAGCTGCCGGCCGACCCTCCCTTCGAGCAGCCCACTCGAGCGACATCGACGTCGATCGCCGCGAGTGTTGGTGCGTTCGACGCCGGGCGAGTCAGTCGGCGATCGCCGCGTACACCAGCGACCGCAGCTGGCCGCGGAAGTCGAACGTGCCGCTCGGGAGGAGTTGGGTCATGAAGATCGCGTAGAGGCCCTCGGTCGGGTCGACCCAGAAGGCGGTCGACGCGGCGCCGCCCCACATGTAGTCGCCGGCCGGGCCGACGCCCGACGTCTCCCGCGGGCCGAGCCCGACCGCCACCTGCAGGCCGAACCCGTTGCCGTCGAACCCGACCTCGCCGTAGCCGCCTGGCATCGCGACGTCGCGCAGCTGACCGCCGCCCGGGAGGTGGTTGGTCCGCATCAGTTCGACGGTGGGGCGGCCGAGGATCCGGGCGCCGTCGAGCTCGCCGTCGTTGGTGAGCATCTGGGCGAAGCGGGCGTAGTCGTCGAGCGAGCCGACGAGGCCGCCGCCGCCCGACTGCAGCGCCGGCTCGCGGGTGAGTCGCTGCTTGGCCCGGTCGTCGATCAACCGCACCACCTTGTCGCCACCGCGGGCGTACAGCGAGACGACACGGGCGGCGGCCGCCTCCGACACCGAGAAGCCGGCATCGTTCATGCCGAGCGGGTCGAAGATCGTGCGCTGCAGGTAGTCGCCGAACGGCTCGTCAGCGATCGCCTCGACCAGACGGGCACAGATGTCGGACGACCACGAGTAGAACCACTGGGTGCCGGGGTGGAACCGCAGCGGCTCGTCGGCGAGGAGCTTGCTGAGGTCGGTCAGCGTGGCGTTCGAGTCGAGCGTGCGCGCCGACGCCTCGCCACTCGCGAGCGCGTCGAGGTTCAGCCGCGCTCCCGCCGGACCTGGTCCGATGCCGGTCATGTGCATCAGCGCGTGCTTCACGCTGATCGGACGGTCGGCCTCGACGAGCTCGAACGTGCCGTCGCCCTTCCCGACGCTCACCTTGGCGCCCCGCCACTCCGGCAGGAATCGGTGGATCGGGTCGGCGAGCTTGACCTTCGCCTGCTCCATCAACGACAGCAGCGCCACCGCCGTGACCGGCTTGGTCATCGAGTACCAGCGCCAGATCGCCTGGTCGTGCAACGCCTCACCGGACTCGAGGTCCATCGAGCCGACGGTCGACCGGTGGGCGACACGCCCGTGGCGGCCGACCAGGATCTGGTAGCCGGCGATCTTGCCGGGTTCGACATACGCCGCCTGGAAGTGCTCGTCGATGCGCGCGAGTCGGTCAGCGTCGAATCCGGCCGCGGCCGGATCTGGCGTCATGTCCATCGGTGCCCCCTGCTCCCCTGAAGCTGTCGTGTCGACGCGACCATCAGACCACGTCGATGGACCGGGTGACGAATC
This sequence comes from uncultured Ilumatobacteraceae bacterium, assembly GCA_964350535.1. Lineage (GTDB taxonomy): Bacteria > Actinomycetota > Acidimicrobiia > Acidimicrobiales > Ilumatobacteraceae > CAYGLH01. The sequence continues at coordinate 17,933 of CAYGLH010000012.1, read as the reverse complement.
GTCACCAGGAACCGGCGGTCGGGCACAGCGCCGCCGACGACAATGATGACCGCATGGATCCGACCGTCGCCCGCCAGCTGTGGCTGCACCTCGAGACGGTCAACGCCGTCACCTACTTCAGCGCCGAGTGTCGGGAGGCACCGGCCGAGGCCGGGTTGCAGGGCTTCTGGATGGGGTACTTCGGATGTCGGGCCGCGCCCCTCGGTGCCGTGGCGGCGGCCGTGGTGGAGGCGACGTTCTACAACTTCCACCCGGACCGCGTCGGGCGGGCGATCCCTGACGCCTGGTCCCGGGTGTCGCCCGAGCGGCTGCTCGAGGTGCGCCGCTCCGCGGCCGCGACCGCCCTCAGACGAGTGCTCGGGAGCGGCACCGCCGAGACGCTCGCCGAGGCGGTCCTCCCGTCGCTCCGCCGAGCGATGGCCCACGCCGACGGCGCCGGTCGGCCGCTCTTCGCCGCCAACCGCGAGCGGTTCGTCGCCGACGAGTCGGCCGACCCGGTCGAGGCACTGTGGCAAGCCTGCACCACGCTGCGCGAGCAGCGCGGCGACGGGCACGTCGCGCTCCTCGCCGGTGCCGGGCTCGACGGCTGCGAGGTGCACGTGCTGTGCGCTGCGGACGAGGGCATCGATCCGGAGGTGTTCCAGGCCAGCCGCGGGTGGAGCGACGACGACTGGCACGCGGCGGCGGACCGCCTCGCCACACGGGGGCTGGTCGCCGCCGGCGGCCTCACCGACGACGGGCGCCGCCTCCGCGCCGACATCGAGCAACGCACCGATGTCCTGGCGGCCGCCCCCTACACGTGCCTCGACCGGCGCGACCTCGACGCTGTGCTCGCAGCGTTCGCTGCGCCCGCCCGCACGGTCGCTTCGGCCGGCGAGATCCGCTACCCGAACCCGATGGCGTTGCCGGCGTTCGACCCGTAGGTCGCCCGCTCCCGACCGCGGCGACGCATGGCGATGCCTGACCGTGTTTGGCGGAGTCGGTGCGCGGGTACGCCCTTCCTTCATACCCGCGTACATCCAGGAGGGATGCACCAATGTTGACCCTGACCAAGACCGCCGCCGACGTGCTCGCGGACTCCCGCGCCCAGCAGGGGATCCCGGAGGACACGATGCTGCGGGTGGCCGCCGCACAGCAGGGCCAGGAGCAGGGGATCGCCCTCGGCTTCGTCGACGAGCCGCAGGACGGCGATCAGACCGGCGACGCCCACGGCATGGGCATCTGTGTCGCCCCCGAGGTCGCCGAGCAGCTCGATGCCGTCAAGATCGACGTCGATCGGTCCGGCGACCAGCCTCAGCTCGTCCTCGTCCCCGCGGACGCCTGACCGAACGGCCTGTCGGGTCCTCGTACACCTAGTCCGGGGCGATGACGGCGCGACCCTGCAGCTCGCCCTTGCGCAGCTGGTCGTAGGCCGTCGTCGCCTCGGACAGGCCGAAGCGCGTCACGTGCGCCGTCAGCGTGCCCTGGTTGGCGAGCGTGATCACCTCCATCAGCTCGGTGATCGAGCCCCAGTACGTCGTGTTCACCGACGCCTCGTACGGGAGGCTGAAGAAGTTCACCGGCAGCGTGCCGCCACCGATGCCGACGATCGTCAGCTCGCCGAGCGACCGCACGGTCGCCGCTGCCAGCTGCAGCGTCGGGTCGACGCCGACGAGGTCGAGTACCAGCTCGGCACCCTGCCCGCCGGTGAGGTCGCGGATCTCCGCCGCCGCGTCGGGCCCCGACACGACGGTGTGGTCGGCGCCGATCGAAGCGGCGAGGTCGAGCGCCTCCTGGCGCTGATCGACCACGATCACCGTCGACGACGTGATCGCCTGCAGGATCTGGATCGCCATGTGGCCGAGACCGCCCGCCCCGATCACGACGGCAGCGGTGCCCGCGCCGAGCTGGTCTCGTGACCGCACGATGGCGTGGTACGGCGTGAGGCCGGCGTCGGTGAGCGGCGCCGCCTGGACCGGGTCGAGGTCGCCGAGGCGAACGAGCAGGCGGGCGTCCGGCACGAGCATCAGGTCGGCCATGCCGCCGTTGCGGCCGAGCCCGCCACCGGCAGAGCCGATCTCGGCGGCCCTCACGCAGTAGTTCTCGGCACCGACGCGACACCGCGCGCACGTCCCGCAGCCCCACGGCCCGTAGACGGCGACGGGCTCGCCGACCTCGAACCCGGTGACGCCGGCACCGAGCGCATGGACCCACCCGGCGTTCTCGTGCCCGAGCGTGAACGGGAGCTCGTAGGGCACCATCCCCGGCTCGAACTCGTCCATCACGTGCAGGTCGGAGTGGCACGCCCCGGCGCCACCGACCTTGATGACGACCTCGCCCGCCTGCGGGTCCGGGTCGGCGACCTCTCGCAGCTGTGGCGGTTGCTTCCACTCGGTGAACTGCAGTGCGCGCATCGGATCGGATCCCTCCTCGGTCGTCGGGTTCGACGAGATCCATCATGGTCGATCGACGCCCGCCGGCGACCGTCGGGGCTCAGGCGCCCGGCAGGCGGAGGAACTCGATGAAGAAGCGGGCGTCGTCGTCGGGCGTGATGTGGTGGAGGCGCACGGGCGGCACGATCTGGTGATCGCCGACCGCGAGGCTGCGGCGTTCGGTCGGAAGATCCTCGAAGACGAACTCGACGGTCCCGGCCTCGACGACGATGCGCGCCCACACCTCGCGGTCGAGGGCGTGCGCCCGGAGCAGCCCGTGCGGCACGGTGCGCGCCTCGAACCGCTTCGTGGTGCGCACGACCTCTGCGCCGTCGGGCAGCTCGACTGCCGCCGGCCGCTCACCGCCGTTCACGAGCAGGTCCTCGGCTCCATCTCCGTACCCTACGGCGCGGCCTCCTGGGGGGTGGGAGATCGGACGCCGTTCTGCCTGTGGCAGAACCACGTGCGGCCGGTCCGCCCGCCCGGGACGATGGCGACATGACCACCCTCACCGACGAACGACTCGCGGAGCGGTTGATGGACCGACGCATCGTGGTGCTCGGCGACGAGGTGACCGACGAGTCGGCCACCCGCATCGTCTCCCAGCTCCTCGTGCTGTCGGCCGACGACCCCGATTCCGACATCTGCCTGTACGTCAACTCGCCGGGCGGCTCCGTCCTCGCCGGGCTGGCGATCTACGACGTGATGCAGCTCGTGCCCAACGACGTCGCCACGGTCGCCATCGGGCTCGCCGCCAGCATGGGCCAGGTGCTGCTCTGCGGCGGCACGCCGGGCAAGCGCTACGCCCTGCCCAACGCGCAGGTGCTGATGCACGAGGGATCCGCAGGGCTCGGCGGGGCGGCTGCCGACGTCGAGATCCAGGCCGTCCACCTGATGGCGACGCTCGACCGGATGCGGGCGATCATCGCCCGCCACACCGGCCGCCCGCTCGACGAGGTGATCACCGATGTCGGGCGCGACCGCTGGTTCGACGCCACGGAGGCTCGCGACTACGGGTTCGTCGACCACGTCGTGACGACGTTGGAGGAGATCCGCCCGACGCTGCGCTCACGGACGGTCGGGCTCGGCGCCGTCGCCGGCGGTGCGCGATGACCAGCTACACGATCCCCAGCGTCATCGAGTCGACCGCCCGCGGTGAGCGCGTCTCCGACATCTACAGCCGGCTGCTGACCGACCGGATCATCTTCATCGGCACCCCGATCGACGACGGCGTCGCCAACGTCGTCGTCGCCCAGTTGCTGCACCTCGCCGCGACGCATCCCAGCCAGGACGTCCAGCTGTACATCAACTCGCCTGGAGGGTCGTTCACGGCGATGATGGCGATCTACGACACGATGCGCTTCGTCACTCCCGACGTCGCCACGCTGTGCGTCGGCCAGGCGGCATCGTCGTCGGCGATCCTCCTCGCCGCCGGCGCACCCGGCAAGCGGATGGTGCTCGAGCACGCCCGGGTGCTGCTGCACCAGCCGCACAGCGAGCTCAGCAGGGGATCGATGAGCGACCTCGCGCTCGAGGCGGCCGAGCTCGCTCGCGTGCGAGCCGAGGGCGAGTCGATCCTCGCCGCGCACACCGGACACACCGTCGAAGAGGTGCGCGCCGACACCGATCGGGCGTTGGTGCTCGCCGGTGACGCGGCCGTGGACTACGGGGTCGTGGACCGGGTGGCCAGCCCGTCAGGCGGCCAGGAGCTGGATGCCCGAACCCCGCTGCGCCCGAGTGCGTAGCCAGTCGGCCGACCGTTCGAGCACCTCGACGAGCGGGATCTCGAGCGCGTCACACACCGCGCCGAGCAGGTCGGAGGAGACCTCCTTGCGGCCGCGCTCGACCTCGGAGAGGTAGGGCAGCGACACCGCCGCCTCGCGGGCGACGTCGGCGAGCGTGCGGTCCTGGCGCTGCCGCTCGTCGCGCAGCACGTCGCCGATCACGTCGCGCAGCTTGGGAGCATCGTCGGCGGGCTCGGTCTGCTCCGAGCTCGATCGCACGCCGTTGGAGGGGAACGGCAGCACGGGGGCCAGCTCCTCCTCGCTCGACATGGCCGCACCCTACAACGCAACCTGTTACATCGGGGTCTGACACCTTGGTGACAGGTGGGGCGGGCGACCGGGGTTGTGGGGGGTCCGTAGCCTGGAAGCATGACTTCTCCCGTCATCGAGACGTTCCCGCTCGGCCTCCACTGGCCGACGATCGACCCCTTCTTGTTCTGCGCCCACCACCTCGACGAGTACCCGGCCGGCACCGCCGACCTCGACCCCGCGGCGTCGCTCGACGGCCGCAACCTCGGCGAGGACTTCGCCGGCAAGGACGGCTGGCGGATGTACCACGGTCACCACGTCCCCGGCTTCCCCGCCCACCCGCACCGTGGCTTCGAGACCGTCACCTACGTGCGGCAGGGCATCGTCGACCACGCCGACTCGCTCGGTGCCGCCGCCCGGTTCGGGCGCGGCGACGTGCAGTGGATCACCACCGGCGGCGGTGTCGTCCACTCGGAGATGTTCCCGCTGCTCGACCGCGACGGACCCAACACGCTGGAGATCTTCCAGATCTGGCTCAACCTGCCGTCCGACGACAAGATGGTCGACGCCCACTTCTCGATGCTGTGGGAGCCCGACGTGCCCAAGCACGTCCACACCGACGCCGACGGCAAGCGCGCCGAGATCACGGTGATCGCCGGTGCGCTCGAGGGCTGCACGCCGGCTTCGCCGCCGCCGCACTCGTGGGCGGCGCGCGCCGACAGCGACGTGGCGCTGTGGCACGTCGTGCTCGAGCCGGGCGCCACGTGGACGATGCCGACCGCCGCCGAGGGCAGCCATCGGGTCGTCTACCTGTTCGACGGTGACGGCCTGACGATCGCCGACCCCGACGGGGACGCCACCGAGGTCGGGTCGTCCACCGGCGCCCACGTGCACGCGCAACAGCCGCTCACGATCGCCGCGACGGCAGGCCACGCCGAGGTGATGGTGATGCAGGGCCGCCCGATCGGTGAGCCCGTCGCCCAGTACGGGCCGTTCGTGATGAACGACCGGGCGCAGATCCAGCAGGCGTTCGAGGACTACCAGCGCACCCAGTTCGGCGGCTGGCCGTGGGAGTCGCACGACCCGAACCACGGCGCCACCGCGTCGCGTTTCGCGATCCACGCCGACGGACGCCGCGAGGAGGCGCCGGCGAGCGCCTGACCAGTCAGCTGACGGGTCACCCCATCGGCTTGTCGCAGATCACCATCCACCCGACGCCGAAGCGATCGGTCAGCTCGCCGAAGCGGTGGGCGAAGAAGGTCTCCTCCATCTCCATCGTGACCGTCCCGCCCTCGGAGAGGCCGGCGAACACCCGCTCGGCCTCCTCGGGGGTGTCGACGCCGAGCGCCACGTAGTTGTGCGTCCCCTTCACGACGCCCGCGCCGGGCGGCACGTCGGAGGCCATCAAGGTCTGGTCGCCGAGCATGATCGCCGTGTGGATCACGCGGCCCTCCCACTCGGGACCGATCTCCTCGTCGGGCGGCATGTCACCGCTGCCCATCGTGTAGATCTCGCCGCCGATCACCGAGTGGTAGAACGCGAACGCTTCGGCGCAGTCGCCGTCGAAGTTGAGGTAGGGGCTGAAGCTGGCCATGTCCACAGCATGACCCATCGATCGTCCCGTGTGAACCCCTCGCCCGGGGGTTTGCCGATCAGCGCGTGACCCGGAAGCTGGTGAAGCCCTCCGGCTGCTCGTCGCGCACGTCCACCTGGGTCACCACCGCCCGCGGTGGTCCCTCGCGGCACCAGGCGACGAGGGCGCCCACTGCGTCCCGATCGCCCTCGGCGACCGCCTCGACCGATCCATCGTCGCCGTTGCGCACCCACCCGGCGACGCCGAGCCGCTGGGCCATGGCGCGGCACGAGTCGCGGTAGTACACGCCCTGCACCCTCCCGGTGATGTGCAGCCTGACCCGGACCGTCACACGGTCATTCCAGCACGTCGGCGGGTCGCGATCGCGCGGCTCGCCAGGTCGCGTATCGTGGTGGTGTCCATCGACGAGGGGGTGACTCGATGAGCGGTTCCGAATCTCCGGGCCCCGACCCGGTCCACTCAGATGCGTTCGGTGCTGCCCGCGAACGGCGCGTCGAGCTCAAGCAGGCGATGTCCGACCTCGAGCTCGCCGCCGCCGGCGCCGCCGGCGACCCGATGTGGATCACCGGGCTGCGCGACGCGCTCGGCGAGTTGCGCGAGGCGTTCGGGGCCCACGTCGAGGAGGTCGAGGGCGACGAGGGCCTCCTCGCCGATCTCGTCGTCGATGCGCCTCGCCTGGCCCCGCGCGTCCAGCGCCTCAGCGACGAGCACGGGCCGCTCGGCGAACGGATCGACGCCTGCGCGGCGATGCTCGACGATCCGGACCCGCACGAGATCCGTGGCGAGGTGCTCGACCTCCTCGTCGCCCTCGTGCGCCACCGCCACACCGGCGCCGACCTGGTGTACGAGGCCTACAACGTCGACATCGGCGGACAGTCCTGACGTCGCCCCGCGCCGATCGCGTCGGCGCGACCGAACCCTGACACACCCCGCAGTCACAGTGGTGCGCAGAACCGGTCATCGGCCGGGCACCAGCGGAAGGGGTTGCACATGAAGGTTCTGATCGCCACCAACGAACTGCAGGGCACATCGACCGACGACTATTCGTGGGCCGTCGAGGGCGAGTTGGTCACCGCCGTCGTCGAACAGTGCGCGTCGGGCGACCGCTGCGGCTGTGCCCGTGGCTGGCCCGGGCTGGCGAGCGCCCGGGCGACCACCACCGCGATGGTCGTCGACCGGCCGGGTGTCACCGTTGCCGACCTGCGCGACGCCGTGTACGACTGGCTCGAGCGCGGAGGCGCGGTCGACATCATCCACGAGATCGCCGATCTGGCGATGGAGGACGCCTCGGACCCCGGAGGCTGGGCGGACCCGCACGACACGATCGAGGCGATCATCGACGAACACGTCGAGGTGATCGGGGCGATCTGTGCGAACTTCGCCGAAGGCACGGTGCTCTGCCGGATCGGCACGCACATCTTCCCCCGGACGATGCCCTCAGCCGCCTGAGCGGCACGGTCGGTGGGGGCTGGTTGTTTGCGGGTCCGAGAGTGGGCGCAGCCGCCACGATCGGTCGCACAGAACCAGGAACTGGAGTTTGGGGGTCCGATGCCCTGGGTGTCGACCGGCATCCGTCCCATAAACACCTCTCACCGAACGCCGGGCTCGGGCCAGTCAGCTCCCCCGGAGGTCGCGCCAGGACCAGGGCGATCCGTCGACGAGCAACTCGGGGTCTCCTGTCCAGAGGGTCGCCGATTCGGAGAGGGCGAGGGCAGCACCGGGTGCCGGTGCATGGGAGCGTCGGCTGGACTGGCCCGCTGGTCACTGCCTCCTCTGGTGGGGCACCGCGTGCTGATCGCGTTCCCGAAAACGTCAGATCCCCTGGTCGATCTACCGATCTCCCAGGGGTTTCTTCGGTGGTCGAGACCGGCGTCGATCCGGTGACCTCACGCTTTTCAGGCGTGCGCTCTGCCAACTGAGCTACTCGACCGTGTTGGCGACCCGCAACGCCTCAGAGCACTTGCAATTGCCCTGGGCGAAGCAGATCTTGGCGGTCCCGACGGGATTTGAACCCGCGACCTCCGGCTTGACAGGCCGGCGTGAACTCCAAACTTCACCACGGGACCAGATATGTGGACGGCGTGACCGTCGCTGCACCCCCAACGGGATTCGAACCCGTGCCGCCACCTTGAAAGGGTGGTGTCCTAGGCCACTAGACGATGGGGGCCTATCGAGGCTGGACCTCTTCTCGTTGAGAGCGATGAGAATCTAGCAGCGCCGGTCCGACGTTCCACATGGCGTTCGCGAACTCTCTGCCGCAACGCCGCGCGATCGCCGCCGTCACGAGGCGGCGTAGGCGGCCAGCGCGTCGGCGACGGGGGCGTGGGCGACGCCGAGCTCGCGGCTCACGGCCTCCAGCCATTCCGGTCGGATGATGGCGCTGACGGTGATCGGTTCGTCGAGCGGCGACCCCTCGTTGGCCAGGCGGACGAACGAGGTGGCGTAGTCGGGTGGTCGCAGGTCGCGGCCGAGCTCGAACAGGGCGTAGGGGTCCGGGGCCGAGCCGTCGGTGTCGAGCAGGAAGAAGTTCTGCGAGGTCACCGTGGTCGGCCCGCCGGCGAGGCCCGGGCCGTCCGCCAGCACCGCGCCGCGCACCCGGTCGGGTCGCGCGCCGGCGAGTTGCAGCGCGACGTACGCACCGAGTCCGCGCCCGAGCACGGTGATCGTCGCCGCGTCGTCCCCGTCCGTCAACGCGGTCAGGGCGGCGTCGGCATCGGCGAGCAGCAGCTCGGCGGTGTACCCGCCGCCGTGCGGCACGGTCGAGGCGCCATGACCGGTGAAGTCGAGGGCGAAGATCGGTCCGGGCCACGCCGCCGCCGAGGCAGGGACCTCCGACGGGGATGCCTCGCCGAGCCCGTGCAGCAGCAACAGCGGCGACCCGTCGCCGGTGGCGCGCAAGGTGTGCAGCGCCAGGTCGATCTTGCCGTGGCGCAACACCTGCACCGACCCGTCGGCCCCGGTCGGCGACGCCGCGCTCATCGCGGGCTCCCGACGAAGTCGAGCACCATCTCGGACAGCATGTCGGGCTGTTCGATGTGCAGGAAGTGGCCGAGGTCGTCGAGCACCACGCACCGGCCACGTTCGGGCATGTACGGCACGACCTTGTCCACCGGTGTGGAGAAGCCCATCTCCTCCTGGATCCCGGCGAGGACACCGAGGAACGGCATCGGCAGGCCGGGCAGCCGCAGCAACGTCGCCTCGGGCCGCCACGGGCCGAAGCCGCCGAAGCGCATCGACGGGTCGAGCTTCCAGCGCCACCCGTCGGCGGACTCGTAGCCGCCCACGGTGACGAGCCGTTGGAGCCACTCGTCGGGGAGCCGTGGGTTCATCCGCTTGCGTCGGCGGGCGACCTCTTCGATCGTGCCCGGCTTGCGTTGGGCCGTGGCCGTGCGACGGCGGTGGTCGAGCCACCCCGACAGCTCGCCGGCCATCATCTTGGTGCGCTCGTGCTCGGCGACGTCGGGAATGTTGCGCTTGTACGGGATGCCGTCGAGGTTGACGACATGGGTGAAGCGGAACGGTTGGGCGTCGGCCAGCTGCGACATCAGGCCGCCGCCCTTGGAGTGTGCGACCACCGGTACGGGACGCCCCGGCGCGACGTGGTCGAGCACGCTGATCGCGTCGCGGATGTCGGCGTCCCACGAGTACAGCTCCGCGTGGTCGCTGTCGCCGTGGCCGCGCTGGTCCCAGCCGATCACCCGCCAGCCGGCGGCGGCCAGCTTCGGCGCGAACACGTCGTAGGTGCGGGCGAAGTCGAATCCGCCGTGCACGACGAACAGCGGCGGCGCGCCGGCGTCGCCCCACTCGTGGACGGCGATGTTCACACCGTTGGACGGCACGGTGTACTGCCGTGCGGGGTGTTCGGCGCCCGGCACGGGTCGTTCGTGCGCCGGGGCCGGCGGAGCGGTGGGGTTCACCGACCGGAGGGTAGTCACCGTCCGTCGATGGGCCCGCCCCGGCCCGTAGCATTGGGGCCGTGATCCACCAGCTCGCGCACCGTCTCCCCCGTCACCGCACGGCGGTCGCGGTCGCGCTGCCGTTGTCGATCGCGCTGGGCGCGGTCGGGTTGTCTGCGTGCGGGACCACCGATTCGGCGTCGAAGGAGACGTTGCCGCCGATGCGCACCACCACGTCGACCTCTGCGCCGGCGACCACCACGATCCCCGAGGGCGTTCGCTTCTACACGATCCAGCGCGGCGACACGTTGGCGGCCATCGCCGCGTCGTTCCAGGTCACGGTGCAGTCGATCGTCGACCTCAACGGGCTCCCGAGCCCCGACGACATCCAGGCCGGTCAGACGCTCGAGATCCCGAGCGGGATCATCGTGGTCGAGGAGCTCCCCGAAGCCCCCACGACCGCCGCCCCGGGCTGAGTCGGCCGGCGGACAAGGTGACGAAGGTCCCGCGCCGGTTCGTCACGCGTTCGTAGACTTTCGGGCATGGGATTCTGGCCGAACGCCGACCACTGGAGCGTGAAGATCCCGCTCGACACGCCCCACCTCCGACTCGACGTCCTCGCCGAGGACGGCTTCGTGCAGCTCACCGACGCACCGTTCGAGTGCCCCGAGTCCGAGTACCGGGCGCTCGAGTACATGGACTGGAAGTCGGGTGGCGACACCAACTTCGCGCCGATCGCCTCGGCCGACGGTGAGCTCGACTGCCGTGGCTTCTGGGACAAGGGCAAGACCGACAAGGACGCCCTCTGGACGTCGAACGCCGAGGTCGCCCCGTCGATCCGCAGCTACGTCGACGCCGTCGGCGCCAACTTCGGTCGGGTCCGCACGATCAAGCTCGAGCCGCAGGACCGCGAGCAGGCGATCCGCTCGATCCACCGCGACGACAACAACCGCTTCAACCCCGACGACGAGGGGTGGGTCGTGCGCTCGTGGGTCGAGCTCACCGACAACCCCGACAGCTACATGCTGCTGATGGACAACGACGCCGACGGCCTCCCCGACCCCGCCACCGAGCGCCGGGTGCCGCTGCACAAGGGTGCCCGCTTCGTCGTCGACACCCAGCGCCTGTGGCACGTCGTCGTGCACCCCGGCGACGAGGCGCGCTACGCGCTGATCGTCAGCTTCGAGTCGGGCCCGGTCCTCGACGACTGGATCCAGGCGAACCGCGCCCCCGTCACGGTCTGAGCCGCGCCGCGCTCAGGCGCCGCGGGCGATGAGTTGGTCGACCGGCGCGAAGTCGTCGGTGAGGATCGTGGCACCGTCGAGGTAGGCGTCGAGGTCCTCCACGACTCGCCCGCCGGCGACGGCGACGAGCGACGCGTCGAACGGCTCGTCGCTGGCGACGATCACCGAGTTGCCGCCGAAGCCGTCCGCCGCGCCGGGACCGAGGATCACCGCCACGTAGGGGAGGACCCGGGCGATCGTGGCGGCCTCGGCGCGCAGGAACCGCTGACCCGGCTCGTCGATGACGTTCGCCGCGTAGATGCCCCCGGGCCGCAGCACTCGATCGATCTCCTCGATGAACTCCTCGGTGGCGAGATGCCATGGGACGGCGCGGCTGCCGAAGGCGTCGCCGATCACGATGTCGGCGGAGTCGGTGTCCCGTTCGGCGAGACGCAGGCGGCCGTCGCCGATGTCGATCCGGATGTCGGTGCCGGGGTCGAGCTCGAGGTCGTCGATGACGATGTCGGCCAGGTCGCCGTCGATCTCGTGGACGACCTGCAGACTGCCCGGACGGGTCTCCCGCACGTAGCGCGGGATCGTCATGCCGCCACCGCCCAGGTACGTCACCTCGAGCGCCCCGTCGGGACCGTACGCCTCCATCGCGTCGACCAGCGTCTGCACGTACCAGAACTCGAGATGGGTCGGATCGTCGAGGTCGACGTAGCTGTGCCGGAGGTCGTCGAGCACGAGTGTGCGCCCGGACGGGTTGTCCGGATCCTCCACGATCGACACGCAGTAGTAGGCGGTCTGGGTGTCGCACGGGGCGTCGATCGCGGCCACGCCGAGGAGGGCCACCACCGCCAGCCCTCCTGCACCGAGCAGCTCGTTCGCCGGCGGCGCGCTCGACCGGAACGCCACGGCGAAGGCGACGCCGGCGACGATCAGCGCGATCCCGACGGCGACGATCAACGTCGTCACCGCCGCCCAGGCGACCAGCACGAACCCGGTGAGGAACGTCGCCACGATCGCGCCCGCGGTGCCCCACGCCGACAGTCGACCGACCGTGCTACCGGTCGCGTCCAGTGTGCGCAGCTGCAGCTTCACCACCGCGGGCGGCACCCCGCTGAGCACAGTGGCGGCGGGGATGAAGCCGATCGCCGACAGGATCACGATCCCGGCGGCACCCGAGTCGCCGACGCCCTCGCCCACCACCCGGACGAGCGGGATCGACGCCAGCCCGAGGGCCCCGCCCAACACGAGCATGATCGGGATCAGGCGGTGCGGGTCGACCCGGTCGGCGAGCTCGCCACCGGCCCACGCACCCACGGCGATGCCCGCCAGCACCGTGCCGATGATCCCCGTGTAGGTCTCCAGGCTGACGCCGACGTAGGGCGCCATGAGCCGTCCGGCGAGGATCTCCAGCACCAGCACCGCTCCCGACGTGCCGACGACGAGCACGATCGCCAGCCATCCCGGCAGCGGCCGGCCGGGGGCGGGCTCGCCGTCGGGGACCTCAACGGGTTCGGGCGCGACCGGCTCGGGCATCCCCGCATGTTGCCGTCCCACGCCCTCGTCGCCAACCACCTCGGCGCGCCTCGCCGTGCCTCGGATCTGTGAACACCCCATGAACCGGCGTGCAAGTCGGTGACGAGCGCCTAGGGTGGGCGCCCAACCGAGGAGCGCCGGGAAGACGGGTCGGCACCGCAATTCGTGATCGCTGTCGTACTCGCACTCCACTTCGCCCTCGGGCTGATCATCGCCACCGCCGGCGACCGCCTGGCCCGACGCGGCTTCGCCGTCGCCGCGCTGGCACCGATCGTCACGCTCGGTTGGCTGGCATCGCGCTATCCCCAGGTCGTCGACGACGGCGAGTCGGTCACCCAGTCGATCTCGTGGGTGCCGCACCTCGGGCTCTCGTTCGACTTCCGGCTCGACGGGTTCGGGTTCGTGATGGTCGGCATCGTGTCGGGCGTCGGGTTGCTGGTGTGCGCCTACTCGCTCAGCTACTTCGGCGCGAACAAGCAGGGCGTCGGCAGGCTCGCCGGGCTGGTCACGATCTTCGCCGGGTCGATGCTCGGCGTGGTCCTCACCGACCACCTCATCGCCCTGTTCATCTTCTGGGAGCTCACGTCGATCACGTCGTACCTGCTCATCGGCAACGACGACCGCAACCCCAAGGCTCGCGACGCCGCGCTGTCGGCGATCCTCATCACGGGCGCCGGCGGGTTGGCGATGCTCGCCGGACTCGTGCTCATCGGCGAGGCGGGTGGCACCTACCGGCTGAGCGAGTTGGCACTCGACCCGCCGTCGGGCTCGACCGTCACCGCCGGGCTGGTGCTGGTGATCATCGGCGCGTTCACCAAGTCGGCGCAGGTGCCGTTCTCCGGCTGGCTGCCCGGTGCGATGGTGGCGCCGACGCCGATCAGCACCTATCTCCACGCCGCCACCATGGTCAAGGCGGGCGTCTACCTGATCGCCCTCCTGTCGCCGTTGTTCGCCACGGCGGGCGTCTGGCGTCCGATCGTGCTCGTCGGCGCCGGCATCACGATGATCATCGGTGGGTGGCGCGCCCTCCGCCAGCACGATCTCAAATTGCTGCTGGCCTACGGCACGGTGAGCCAGCTCGGCTTCATGGTGCTGCTCCTCGGGTCCGGGACCTACAGCCTCGCCCAGGCCGGCGTCGTGCTGTTGATCGCCCACGCCGCGTTCAAGGCGGCGCTGTTCATGGTCGTGGGCATCATCGACCACGAGGTCGGCACCCGCGACGTGCGCGCCCTCACCGGGTTCGCTCGCGGCTGGCGTCCGGTCGTGGTGGTCGCCGTCCTCAGCGCGGCGTCGATGGCGGGCATCCCGCCGATGCTCGGCTACATCGCCAAGGAGAAGGCGCTCGACGCCGCCCAGCACGCCGGGTTCGGCGGTGCCGGCTGGGTGATCGTCGCCATCGTGCTCGGCTCGATCCTCACCGTCGCCTACTCGGGCCGGTTCGTGCTCGGTGTGCTCGGGCGGCTGTCCGAGCCGGGCTACGCCGAGGAGCTCGGCGTCGCGCCGTCGACCCAGACGCACACGCCGCCCGGCCGGTTCGCGGCCCCGGCGATCCTGCTCACGACACTGACCGTGCTGTTCGGCGTCGCGCCGATGATCATCGACGCAGCGGTGCAGGCGGCCACCGTCTCGCTCTACCCCGAGTCCCACCCGGCGACGGTGAAGCTGTGGGCGGGCTTCAACACGGCGCTGGCGCTGTCGGCGCTGATCATCGCGGTCGGCCTCGTGCTGGTGGCGCTCCACCGCCAGGTGGCCGAGGTCCAGGCGCGCTTCGCCCGCGTCATCTCCGGCGTCCCGTCAGCCGACCAGGCGTTCTGGTCGCTGCTCGCCGGCCTGACCCGGTCGGCCCGGCGCATCACCTCGCTGGTCCAGAACGGGTCGCTGCCGTTCTACGTCACCGTCATCGTCGGCGTCGCTGCGCTCGCACCGTTGATCCCGGCGGTCGGCCAGCTCGGCGACCTCCCGGACTTCAGCGACCAGGGGATCGAGCTCCCCCTCGCCGGCATCATCGTCGCCGCGGCGATCGGCGCCACCATCGTCAACCGGCGGATCGCCGCCGCCCTGATGCTCGGCGCCGTCGGCTACGGGATGGCGGCGTTCTACGTGGTGCAGGGTGCGCCCGACCTGGCGTTGACACAGCTGGCGATCGAGACCCTGGCGACGGTGCTGTTCGTGCTCGTGCTGCGGTTCCTGCCGAAGCAGTTCTCGGGCGAGCGGGAGGGTGTGTTGGCGCCGTTGCGGTTGGGCATCGCGGTGCTCGTCGGTGTCAGCATCTTCGTGTTCGCGCTCACCTCCACCGGCGCCCGCTCCGACGTCAGCCAGCCGTCGATCTCGGGCGAGATGCTCGCCCGCTCGGTGCCCGACGGCAAGGGGTCGAACGTGGTCAACGTGATCCTCGTCGACTTCCGCGGCATGGACACGCTGGGTGAGATCACCGTCCTCGTCGTCGCTGCGCTCGGCATGGTGGCGTTGTCGCGGGTCGCCCGCCGACTGGTGTCCGGCGCAGGTGCCACCCTCGACCGGCTGCCCGTGCTCGATGCCTCCTCGCGCCTGCTGTTCGGCAGCATCATCGTGCTGTCCGTGTACCTCCTGTTCGCCGGTCACAACCAGCCCGGCGGCGGGTTCGTCGGCGGCCTCACCGCCGGCGCGGCGATCAGCCTGCGCTACATCGCGGGCGGCGCGCGCGCCGTGCGCGAGTCGATGCGCGTCGCCCCGTGGACCGTGCTCGGCACCGGTCTCGGGATTGCTGCGTTCACCGCGCTCGTGCCGCTGCTGATGGGCGGCGCCGTGCTCGAGCACGCGCTGTGGGAGTTCGATCTCCCGCTGTTCGGGGTGGTCAAGACGACCTCCGCGCTGCCGTTCGACATCGGCGTGTTCCTCGTCGTCGTCGGCCTCGTGATGATGGCCTACGAGGCGTTCGGCGACGAGGTCGAGTCCGACGTCGCGCCAGCCGATGCGCCCGCGCCCGTGGCCGAAGGGGTGCCGTCGTGAACCTGTTGATGGCGGGGGTCGCGGCGATCCTCTTCGGGTGCGGCACGTGGCTGCTCATGCAGCGCCGGCTGACACGCATCATCATCGGCATCGGCCTGCTCGGGCACGGCGCCAACCTGCTGCTCGTCACCTCGGGTGGCATCGGTGGCCGGGCGCCGATCATCGGCGCCGACGAGGAGGGGTTCTACGCCGACCCGCTCCCGCAGGCGCTCGCCCTCACGGCGATCGTGATCACCTTCGGTGTCACCGCGTTCCTGCTCGCCCTCCTATTCCGGAGCTGCCACATCACGCGCGACGTCCGCCACGAGGACGACCTCGAGGACCGCCTCGTCTCGCTGCGCACGGCCCGCGACGAGCACCCGTCCGAGCACGAGGACGACACCGACTCGTCGGGCGAGTCGCCCGCACCGTCCGATGGCACCACCGCGGTGACCGAGGCGACCGAGAGGACCGAGCCATGAGCTCGCTCGTCCCGCTCCCGATCGTGCTCCCGATCCTCGCTGCGGCGATCACCATCGTCGGTGGTCGGTCGCGCTACTTCCAGCGCACCGTGGCCCTGCTCACGCTGAGTGTCGTCGTCGCCGTCAGCATCGCCCTGCTGATCGAGGCCGACGACGTCGGGTACGTCGTGCACCAGGACGGCGGATGGCCGGCCCCGCTCGGCATCACGATGATCGTCGACCGCTTCTCGGCGCTCATGCTCGTCGTGTCGTCGGTCGTGCTCCTCGCCGTGCTCGTCTACGCCATCGGGCAGGAGGGTGAGGAGGACCATCGTGTGTCCTTCCACCCGCTGTACCTGGTGCTCGCCGCCGGCGTCGCCGCCAGCTTCCTCACGGCCGACCTGTTCAACCTGTTCGTCGCCTTCGAGATGATGCTCGCCGCCAGCTACGTGCTGATCACCCTCGGTGGCCGGCCGGACCAGGTGCGCTCCGGCATGAGCTACGTCGTGATCAGCCTCGTGGCGTCGACCTTGTTCATCACCGTGCTCGCCCTCCTGTACGCGGCCACCGGCACGATCAACATGGCCGACCTCAGCGGCCGGATCGACGAGCTCGACCCCGGGATGCAGGCGGCATTCGCCATCGCCCTGCTGATCGTGTTCGGGATCAAGGCCGGTCTTTTCCCGCTGTTCTTCTGGCTGCCCGACAGCTACCCGACCGCCCCCGGGCCGGTCACGGCGATCTTCGCCGGGCTCCTCACCAAGGTCGGCGTCTACGCGATCATCCGCACGCAGACGCTGATGTTCGGGATGCCCGACTGGATGGGCACGGTGCTCATCGTGGTGGCGATCCTGACGATGGTCGTCGGTGTGCTCGGCGCGATCAGCCAGGACGACATGAAGCGCATCCTGGCGTTCCACATCATCAGCCAGATCGGCTACATGATCTTCGGGTTCGGCCTGTTCACCCTCGCCGGCCTCGCCGGTGCCGTCTTCTACATCGTCCACCACATCGTGGTGAAGACCGCGCTGTTCCTCGTCGCGGCGCTCGTGAGCCGTCGGGCGGGATCGAGCCGCTTGTCGGAGGTCGGCGGCCTCGTCCGCGACGCACCCGTCGTCGCGATCCTGTTCGCGGTCCCGGCGATGAGCCTCGCCGGGCTGCCGCCGTTCTCCGGCTTCATCGCCAAGTTCGCCCTCGTCGATGCCGGCGTCTCGGACAGCGCATGGGTCGGTATCGCCGTGGCCCTGGGGGTCGGGTTGCTGACGATGTACTCGATGACGAAGATCTGGGCCGGCGTGTTCTGGGGGACGCCCGACGAGTCGCCCACGTCGGAGCCGCGGACGTCGGGTCGACTCGGACTGCCGGCGGGCATGCTGGTCTCCACCGCCGCGCTCGCCGCCGTGTCGCTGGCGGTCGCGTTCGGCGCCGGCCCGCTCTACGACGTCGCCGAGCGCGCCGCGGCCGACCTCCTCGACCCCAGTGGGTACATCGACGCAGTACTGGGGAGCGGCGCGTGAAGTTCCTACGCGTCTCCGGGATGGTCGTGTGGCTGACGGTGCTGTGGCTGATGCTGTGGGACACCCTCTCGTTCGCCAACGTGGCGAGCGGGCTCGTGGTCGCCCTCGCCGTGCTGTCGTTCGCCCGGCTCCCCCGCCTCCGCACCGTCGACTCCGACCAGCGCGCCCGGGTCAACCCCTTCGCCACGGCGTGGCTCGTCGTGTTCGTCCTCTACAAGCTCGTCGAGGCGAACGTCATCCTCGCGTGGGAGATCGTCACCCCGCGCGACAAGATCCACACGGGTGT
>CAYGLH010000011.1:19588-26098 GCA_964350535.1 uncultured Ilumatobacteraceae bacterium | reverse complement strand
GTCGACCCACCCGCCGACTGACGACCCCCCACCGCCGGGCCGCCGCACCACCAGCCCGCCGGGCGCCCCGGTTTGCGGGTCGGATGTTGGGTCGAGGGCCCGGGATCGGTCCCGCAAACGCCGGGTTGCCGGTTTGGGGGTGTGGGCGTCCGGGCGCGTCAGAGGCGGTAGACGCGCAGTGCGGTGCCGGCGAAGAGGGCGTCTTGTTCGACGTCGCTGTAGGCCGCGGCGAGCTTCTTGAAGGCGTTCCACAGCACCGGGTACGAGAGCGAGAAGCGGTCGACGGGGAAGTTGCTCTCGAACATGCAGCGCTGCGGGCCGAACGTCTCGATCGTGAACTCGTAGTACGGCGCTTGCGCCTCGACGAACTCGTCGGAGGTCGGGGGCAGTGCGGCGACGTCCCATCCGAACCCGTTGTCGGGCATCGCCATGCCGCCGATCTTGACGACCACGTTGGGACACGTCGCCAGTTCGGCCATGTCGAGCTTCCACTGCGTGAAGATCTCGTCGCGGCGGCCGGCGAACTGCCCGACGCCGACCGGCGTCGAGAAGTGGTCGCACACGATCACGGTCTCGTCCGCCACCCGGGCCAGGTCGGTGAGCTCCGGCACCTGGTAGTGGTACTGCCAGGTGTCATAGGTGAACCCGCGGTCGCCGAGACGGCGGACACCGTCGCGGAACGCCGGGTCGGCGGCCTTGTCCTTCGGCGCCCGGCCGGGGATGCGCATCGCCTCGGGCTCGATGGCGTGGGACAGCGCGTCGCGGATGCCCCGGAAGCGCCCGCCGCTGGCAGCGACGTGGGCGTCGAGCACCTCGTCGAGGTTGGCGAGATCGGCCAGATCGGCGTGGGCGACGATGCCGCCGATCGGGGGTGCGTCGGGGAACCGTTCGGCGAGGTCGTCGGCGCTGGCGGCCACGAACTCGGTCTCGCCGACCGGCCGGAGGTGCTCCGGTCCGTCGTCGCGGTAGGCGGCCGAGCACTCGACGAAGACCGTCCCGATGACGTCGTGGCCGCTGGTCGTGTCGGCGACGAGCTCGTCGACGCCGTACGGGAGCGCGCCGCCGACCGGCCAGAGGTGATGGTGCGGGTCGACGATCTTGCGGTCGGGGTCGACGATGGGCTCGACGACCTGGTCGAGCCACGGCTGGGTTCCTGGTTGCACGTTGATCTCCTCGGCGAGTCGTGTGGTGGACGATGGGACGACCCCGGCGGTTCAGGCCGGTGCCAACACCTCGACCGTGACCGGGATGCCCGTCATCCACGACTGGTTCGAGAGCGGGTCGAACGAGCCCGGGCCGCTGGGCAGCAGCCGATTGACGTTCACGCCGGGCTTGTCGTTCGCCAGGCGCATGCCCGACTGTCGACCCCACCCGTGCTCGATCGACACGACCCCGGGGCGGACCGCGTCATCGATGCGCACCACGGTCTCGATCGCACCCCAGTCGGACACGACCCGGACGCTGTCGCCGTCGGTGATCCCGAGTCGGGCGGCGTCGTCGGGGTGCACCTCGAGCGGGTTCGTCGAGCGCCGGCCGCGCTTGAACGTGTCGAGGTTGGAGTACCACGAGTTGTGCATCCGTGAGTCGCGCCGCCCGATCAGGCGCAGCCGCTGGTCGGGACCGTCCACCCGCTCGGCGAAGTCCTCGGCGAGTGCCGCGACGCCGGAGGCGAAGCCGTCGGGATGGCAGTCGACCTTGCCGTCGGGTTGCTGGAGGTGCTCGGTGTAGAAGCTGCCGGGTCGGCGGCCGTCGTCGAACACGACCCCGTGGGATCGCGACCGGACGGCGTCGAGGTCGAGCCCTCGGCCGGCGAGCATGTGGTCGATCCGGCTCCACACCTCGGCCTCCGGGTCGTCGGCGTCGAGCGGACCGCGCAAGCCCATCTCGGCGGCGAGGTCGGCGAAGATCCGCCACTCCTCGCGACGCTCGTGGCGCGGCTCGACCACGGCCTCGGTGTACTGCACCCAGGGCTCGTACTGCAGCCCGAGGCCGGTGATGTTGATGTCGGCACGTTCGAGCATGTCGGTAGCCGGCAGCAGCCAGTCGGCGAGGTCGCCGGTGGCGGTGCGGTAGATGTCGATGCACACCAACAGTTCGAGCGACTCGAAGGCGGCGCGCAGTCGCTCCTCGCCGCCGATCGACAGCAGCGGGTTGCCGGCGACGACGATCAGTGCCTTCACGGGCGAGGCCGCGTCGAGGATGTGGTCCGCCAGCAGGTTGCCGGGGAGCGACCCCCGGCGGGCGGCCCCGAACTCGGTGTCGGTGAAGCCCTTGGTGTAGTCGCGCTTGCCGGCCTTGGCCGAGCGGTAGAAGCCGACGCTGAGGATGTTGCCGCCCTCGCGGTCGAGGTTGCCCGTGACGAAGCTGAGCATGTGCGCCAGCCAGTAGGCCAGCGTGCCGTGGCGACCCATGTTGACGCCCGTCGACACGTGGATCGACGCCGATGGTGCGCCGGCGAACGTCGCCGCGACCGCGCGGATCTCGTCGGCCGGCAGCCCGACCACGTCGGCGACGGCGTCGGGGGAGTAGGCGGCGACGAACGTCCGCAGCTCGTCGACGTGCTTGCCGTGTTGGTCGACGCACGGGTCGAAGCCGACGGTGCGGTCGATCTCGTGGATGAGCGCGGCGAGGAAGTAGACGTCGGTGTCGGGATGGATCTGCAGCGTCTCGCCGGTGCGCTCGCCGGCGGACTCGGTGACCCGCGGGTTGACGAACCAGATCGTGGCTCCGCGCGCCTTCGCCTGCATCATCTCGCGGTAGGCGTTCGGGATGCTGATGAAGCTGCCCTTCGAGACGCGCGGGTTGGCCCCCATCACCAGCAGCGCGTCGGTGTGTTCGATGTCGGGGATCGGATGGATCGTGGACGAGCCGAACACCGCCTCGCTGCCGGCGAACTTGTTGGCGCAGTCCTGTGTGCCCGAGGAGAAGTGGCGGGACACGCCGAGCTGCGCCAGGAACGATCCCACCGACGGGCCGAGCAGCGTGTTGAACGCGCTCGGGTTGCCGATGTAGGCGGCGACCGACTCCGGACCGTGCTCGTCGATCACCGCGCGCAGGGCGGACGCCACGCCGGGAATGGCCTTGTCCCACGCGATCGGCGCCCAGCCGTCGCCGGTTCGCTGAAGCGGGTGGTCGAGCCGATCGGGGTCGCGGTGGATGTCGAGACCGGCGAGCCCCTTCGCGCAGGCGAAGCCCTTCGTGACCGGGTGGGCGTCGTCGGCACGCAGGTCGGTGATCTCGCCGGCGGTGACGGTGGCCACCAACCCACACGCCGGTTCGCACACCCGGCAGAACGTGTTCACCGTCGTCGTCGGGAGCTCGGCCATAGGGCCGATTCTCGCGGTCCCGACGACCGGGGATGCAGTCGGACTACTTGAAGACGACGTCGCCGGGCTTGAAGATCATCAGCACGAGGGCCACCACGAGCAGCACGTGGGTGATGCCCGACCCCATCGCCATCCTCTTGCGGGCGTCGTCGCCCGTGTCCTTCGTGGCCGGGCGGATGAGGAACCAGCTGACCGCCACCAGCACCAGCCAGATCAGGATCGATCCCGTCATCCAGTGGTTCTCGGCGAGGTCGTACTTGCCGACCCCCGCCATTCCCATTCCGAGCACCCACAGCGCGATCAGCGACGGGAACACCATCCGCATGTGCATGCGCGCCATCGTCTGGGTGTCGCCGGACTTCTGCATCGACGGGTAGAGGAACAGCGGGCCGAAGGCGAGGATCGCGGCCAGGACGTGGAGCAGCCCGAGCAACTGGTAGTCCGTGCCGAGGAAGTCGTAGATGGCGAGCACGGCTGGGACGATACCGGGGTGGCTGTGCGCACGGCCGTTAGCCTTGGCCGGCATGTCCCGCAGCTACGTCGTGCGCACCTACGGGTGTCAGATGAATGAGCACGACTCCGAGCGCATCGCCGGGCTGCTCGAGGCCGACGGGCTGATCCGCGCCGACGACGAGGACGATGCCGACGTGGTGGTGCTCAACACCTGCTGCATCCGCGAGAACGCCGACAACAAGCTGTACGGCAACCTCGGCCACCTCAAGACCTGGAAGGGCCAACGCGAAGGTCGCCAGATCGTGGTGTCCGGTTGCCTCGCCCAGAAGGACCAGGACCTCGTCGCCCGCCGTGCCGGCCATGTCGACGTGGTGATGGGGACCCACAACGTGCACCGTGCCGCCGAGTTGCTGGCGCAGGCCTCCACGGCGAGCGCGCCGATCACCGAGATCCTCGAGGAAGCGGTGATCGACGACCACGCCATGTTCCCCTCTGCGCTCCCGGCTCGTCGGGAAACCTCGTACAACGCGTGGGTGACGATCCAGATCGGTTGCGACAACAACTGTGCGTTCTGCATCGTCCCGGCGGTCCGGGGCCACGAGATCAGCCGCCCTTTCGACGACATCGTCGCCGAGGTTCGCGAGCTTGCCGCACAGGGCGTCTCAGAGGTCACACTCCTGGGTCAGAACGTCAACAGCTATGGCCGCGACCTGCAGCTGGCCGCTCGTCGCGAGGGCGATGAGGCTGCCAAGCTCCGTCCGCTCTTCGCCGACCTGCTGGCCGCGGTCGGCGCCGTCGACGGGATCCGACGCGTGCGGTACACGAGCCCCCACCCCAAGGACATGCGGCCGGAGACCTTCGCCGCGATGGCGGCCACGCCGTCGGTGTGCGAGCATCTCCACTACCCGCTCCAGGCCGGCAGCGACCGGGTCCTCGCGCTGATGCACCGCGGGTACACGGCCGAGCGCTACCTCGATCGCCTGGCCGAGGCCCGCCGAACCGTCCCAGACCTGGCGGTGTCCACCGACATCATCGTCGGCTTCCCCGGGGAGACCGACGACGATTTCGCCCAGACGCTCGAGGTCGCGGCGGCGGCCGAGTACGACTACGCCTACACCTTCATCTTCTCGCCACGCCCCGGCACCGAGGCCGCCGACATGGAGGCGGACTTCGTCGATCCGGCCGTCGCGGGCGAGCGCTTCCAGCGGCTGCGCGTGGTGATCGAGCGGGCGGCCCTCGCCAAGCACGAGGCGCGGGTCGGACGGCTCGAGGAGGTGCTCGTCGAGGGGCCGAGCAAGAAGGACCCGAGCGTCACCAGCGGCCGCACCCGCCAGAACAAGCTCGTGCACTTCGTGCCGCCGCACCCGTTGCGGGCCGGGAGCTACGCGTCGGTGCAGGTCGTGCGGGCGGCGCCCCATCACCTGGCGGGCGAGTTCGTCGAGCTCCTCGCCGAGCCGACCCACAAGCTGCGGATCCCGGTCGCCGCCCTGTGAGCGGGTGCAGCCGATGACCGATCCAGCCATCGACGAACAGCTCGCCGACTACCGGGCGAGCATCGACAACATCGACGCCGCGCTCGTGCACCTGCTCGCCGAGCGGTTCAAGATCACCAAGGCGGTCGGCCGGTACAAGGCGTCGACCGACCTCCCGCCGGCGGATCCCGACCGCGAGGCGGTGCAGATCGCCCGGCTGCGCAGCCTGGCCGTGGAGTCCGGGCTCGACCCGGCCTTCACCGAGAAGTTCATCCGCTTCATCGTCGCCGAGGTCATCAACCACCATCAGCGCATCGCCGAGGGCGAGCATCTCTGAACCGGTTGCGGCCGTGACCACTCCACACCGGGTGGCGATCGTCGGGCCGACCGCATCGGGCAAGTCGGCGGTGGCGCTGCACGTCGCCAGAACGGCAGGCGATGTGCACCTCGTGTCCGTCGACAGCATGCAGGTCTACCGGGGGATGGACATCGGGACGGCCACGCCGACCCCCGATGAACGTCGGCTCGTGCCGCACCATTGCCTCGACCTCGTCGAACCGAGCGCGGACTTCACCGTCGCCGAGTTCCGGCGCGCCTACGCCGACGCACTCGGGACGATCGCCGCAGCCGGCGGGCGTGCGATCCTCGTCGGGGGCACCGGGCTCTACCACCGGGTGGTGATCGACGACTTCGACTTGCCGGGCGAGTGGCCCGACGTGCGCGCCGACATCGAGACCGACCCCGACACCGCCGCGCTGCACCGTCGGCTGCACGAGCTCGACCCGGCGGCGGCGGCGAAGATGGAGCCGACGAACCGTCGTCGGGTGGTGAGGGCGCTCGAGGTGACGATCGGCAGTGGTCGACCGTTCAGCAGCTTCGGGCCCGGCGTCGACAGCTATCCGGCCTCACCGGTCGTCCAGATCGGCATCCGTCGACCGCGCCCGGTGCTCGCCGCGCTCATCGAGGCGCGGGTGCACCGCATGATCGAACAGGGACTCGTCGCCGAAGTCGCGGCGGTGCACGAGCGGGGGATGTCGCGCACGGCGGCCCAGGCGCTCGGCTACAAGGAAATCGTCGAGGCGCTCGACGGCGCGATCAGCCAGGATGAGGCGATCGACACGATCATCGTCCGTACCCGCCAGTTCGCCGTCCGCCAGGAGCGCTGGTTCCGGCGCGATCCCCGCGTACGCTGGGTCGACGTCGAGGACGATCCGGTCGCCGAGGTGGCGCCGGTGCTGCTCGACGCCATCCAGACCATC
>CAYGLH010000011.1:18146-19578 GCA_964350535.1 uncultured Ilumatobacteraceae bacterium | reverse complement strand
TCACCAAGCACCACGGTCTCGGCAACGACTTCCTCGTCGTCCACGACCTCGACCATCCGGAGCCGGCCGCGTTGGCGCGCCTGCTGTGCGACCGGCGTCTCGGGATCGGCGCCGACGGGCTGCTGGTGGCATCCGCGGCAGACGGCTACGACGCTCGCATGGTCCTGTACAACGCCGACGGCTCGCGTGCGGAGATGAGCGGCAACGGCATCCGCTGCTTCGCCCAGGCCGTCGCCATGCAGCGGGGGAGCGTGGACCACCTGCGGATCCTCACCGATGCCGGTCCGCGGGCGGTCGAGTTCGTCCCGGCCGACGGCGCCGGGACGCCCGACCCCCGAGCCGTCGAGGTGCTCGGGCGTACCGTGCTCGCCCAGGTCGAGATGGGCGAGGTCGGCGATCTCGGTGCCCCGGCCGGGTGGGCGGACCTCGGTTGCCATCCCGACCGACCCGTCGCCCACCTCGACCTCGGCAATCCCCACAGCGTGGTCGGGGTCGACGAGGTGGCCGTCGTCGACCTCGCGGCGCTCGGCGAGAAGGTGCCACAGGTCAACCTCGAGATCATCGAGCCAGGGCCGGCTCCCGATGCGATCACGATGCGCGTGCACGAGCGCGGCGCAGGGATCACCGAGGCGTGCGGCACCGGTGCCACCGCTGCGGCGTACGCCGCCCGATCGTGGGGTCTCGTGTCGGCGGGGGTCGACGCCGTCACCGTGCACATGGACGGCGGCAGCGCCACCGTGGCGTTCGCCGTCGACGCGCCCCGTCGGGCGGTCCTCACCGGGCCGGCCACCTTCGTCGCCCGGATCGACGTCGACGTATGAGCAACAGTCCCTACGACGAGGCGCTCGCCGGCACGCTGATCGACCGCACGATCCGCGAGCGGATCGTGCTCGTGGCGGTCGCCGATCCGATGACCGACGACGAAGAGGTCGACGCCGGTCTCGACGAGCTCTCGTTGCTCGTCGACACCGCTGGCGCCGACGAGGTGGCGAGGATGGTGCAACGTCGCGATGCCCCCGATCGCGCCTGGTACATCGGCAAGGGCAAGGCGGAGGAGCTGCACCGCCTGTGTCTCGCCGTCGACGCCGACACCGTCGTCTTCGACAACGAGCTGGCACCGGCTCAGCAGTACAACCTCGAGAAGCTGCTCGGGCGCACGGCGATCGACCGCACGGCGGTGATCCTCGACATCTTCGCCCAGAACGCCCACACGCAGGAGGGCCGGGCCCAGGTGGAACTGGCGCTCCTGCGCTACCGCCTGCCGCGCCTGCGGCGCGGCGCCGGGGCCAAGTTGTCACAGCAGCGCGGTGGGGTCGGCGCCAGGTTCGGTGGTGGCGAGACCAAGATCGAGACCGACCGGCGGCGGATCATGCGCCGGATCAACAAGCTCGAGCGCGACCTCGCTGGGCTCGCCGAGACCCGTGCCCTGCAG
>CAYGLH010000011.1:365-18136 GCA_964350535.1 uncultured Ilumatobacteraceae bacterium | reverse complement strand
ATAACCCAGCGCCGCGGCGTCGATGAAGATGGTCGGGATGCCGGCGTTGATCATGGTCGCCTCGAAGGTGCCGACGCCGGGCACGTCCAGGGTGTCGACCAGCCGTCCCGTCGGGAACATGGCGCCTCCGTCGCCGTCGTCGGCTACACCAACGCCGGGAAGTCCACGCTGCTCAACCGGCTCACGGACTCGGGCGTCCTCGCCGAGGACCGGCTGTTCGCCACGCTCGATCCGACCACGCGACGGCTGGCGCTCCCCGGCGGCGAGCCGGTGCTGCTGTCCGACACGGTCGGGTTCATCAGCCGCTTGCCGCACGGGCTCGTCGAGTCGTTCAAGAGCACCCTCGAGGTCGCGGCTCGCGCCGACTACCTCGTGCACGTGGTCGACGCGTCGGCGCCCGATCCGGAGGCGCAGGTCACCGCCGTGCGCGAAGTGCTCGCCGAGATCGACGCCGACCGGGTGCCCGAGCTGCTCGTCGCCAACAAGGCCGATCTCGCTCCGGCGGCGGCGAAGGACATCGTGCACGAGCACCCCGGTGCCGTGGCGATCAGCGCGGCCACGGGGGAGGGGCTCGACGCGTTCCTGCGCACGCTCAGCGACCGCCTTCGGGCGCTGTCCACCGTCTACACGCTGGAGATCCCCTACGACCGCGGTGACGTCCTGGCAGCCGCGCACCGCGAGGGCGAGGTCGTCTCCGTCCTCGACGGCGACGAAGCCTGGACGCTGCGAGCGCGCCTGTCCGACGCCTCGGCGGGCCGTCTCTCCGAGTTCCTCACCCCGGAGCCGGCGTCGTGACCGGGTTCGTGCCACCGCCCTACCCCTACGATCGCCTCGACAGGTTCCTCCCCATGGCGTCCGCCCATGACGGCGGTGTCGTCGACCTGTCGATCGGGACGCCGTTCGATCCGCCGCCGCCGGCGGTCGTCGAAGCGCTGGCCTCCAGCGACAGCGAGCGCTCGTACCCCGCCAGCGTCGGGACCCCCGCGCTGCGCCAGGCCGCCAGCGACTGGATCGACCGGAGGTTCGGGCTCGACGTGCCGGCGACCCAGATCGGGGCCTCGGTCGGGAGCAAGGAGTTCGTCGCCACGCTGCCGCAGTGGATGCGGCTGCGCACGCCCGAACGCGACACGGTGCTGTACCCGGGGATCTCGTACCCGAGCTACGAGATGGGTGCGATCCTGGCCGGGTGCCGCGCCGTCCCGGTGCCGTTCGGTGCCGACGGCGCGCTCGACCTCGACCGGATCGAGCCCGACGACGTCCAGCGGGCACTGCTGCTGTGGGTCAACAGCCCGTCGAACCCGACCGGGGCGCTCGACGACCTCGATCGCGCCGCCGCCTGGGGGCGCACCCACGACGTTCCGGTGTTCTCCGACGAGTGCTACGTCGAGTTCACGTGGGAGGGGCGTGGCCGCACGATCCTGGAGACCGGCACGGACGGCGTCATCGCCGTGCACTCGCTGTCGAAACGCTCGAACCTCGCCGGTGTGCGGGTCGGCTTCTACGCCGGCGACGCCGACCTCGTCGCCTACCTCGGTCTGGTCCGCAAGCACGCGGGGATGATGGTGCCGGGCCCGGCGCAGGCCGCCGGCGCGGTCGCGCTCTCCGACGACGACCACGTCGAGGAGCAACGCAACCGGTATCGGCAACGGCTCGGACTGATGGCCGACGTCCTCGGCGACTGGTCCGGTCAGGCCGTCCCGCTGCCCGCCGGGGGCTTCTACCTCTGGGTCCCGGTCGACGACGGATGGCTGTTCACCGAGCGGCTGGCGCGCGACGGCGGTGCGCTCGTGAGCCCGGGCGAGTTCTACGGGCCCGACGGAGCGGGCTTCGTGCGCGTCGCCGTGGTGCAGCCCGACGAGCGCATCGCGCTCGTCGCCGAGCGGCTCCGACGGGCGCCGACCCTGGCATGAGCCGATGACCGATTCGCGCCGCCGGATCCCCGTGATCGCCGGGGTCGCCGTGCTGCTGGTCGCCCTCGTCGGCGCAGGGTTGCTGTGGTTCAGTGCCGACGAACGGCACGAGGACGCGGTGCGCGACCTGGCTCGCGCCCCTGCCGGTTGCGAGACCACCCTCGAGATCGCCGATGGCGGCACGTACCACCTCTACCTCGAGACGGCGGGACGGCTCGGTGAGTTGCCCGGCGGCTGCGTGGCAGCGCCCGGCGAGTTCGAGCTCCCGAGGGGCTCCGAGCCCCAGGCCGAGGTGGAGCTGACCGCCCCGGACGGCACGACGATCCCCGTCGTCGCCTCCGACGGCATCGCCTACGACGTGGGCGGGTTCCGCGGCGTCGAGGTCGGTGAGGTCACGGTCGAGCAGGCAGGCAGCTATGTGCTGGGCGTCGGCCCGCCGGAGGGCGGGTTCGCGATCGCGGTGGGCGGCGATCCCGACGACGGCACCGACCTGTTGCGCGGCGCTGCCGTCGGCACGATCGTGGTGGGGCTGCTCGTGGCCGGCATCTTGTTCCTCGTCGCCGCGCGACGGCCGCCTGCGCCCACCAGCGCGCGCCCAGTACCCCCGCCGTCGCCGCACGCGCCATCGCCCTGGCCCAGCGGGCCGCCACTGCGGGCACCGGGTCCACCCTCGGCAGGCGCGGGTGGACCGTCGGCTCCGCCGGGGGGCGCGGAGCCGGCCCGGTCGCCCTGGGCGCCACCGCCGCCGCCACCCTCCGGCTGAGTCGGACGGCGGTGGATCAGTAGCGCCGGATGACGGTCACGACCCGCCCGTAGAGCTCGACGTCGTCGGCGTTGAAGCTCATCGGCTGCATCGTCGCGTTCGCAGGGGTGAGGGTGACGTCGGCGCCGGAGCGGCTGTAGGTCTTGACGGTGGCCTCGCCTCCGGGGATGCCGGCCACGACGAGGTCGCCGTTGTTCGGATGCGTCACCTGCGTCGCCACCACGAAGTCGCCGTCGAGGATGCCGAGGTCGATCATCGAGTCGCCGCGGACCCTGAGCATGAACAGCTCGCCCTCGCCGGTGAAGTCGGCGGGCACCGGCAGGAGCTCTTCCACGTTCTCCTCGGCGAGCACGTCGGTGCCCGCGGCGACGTCGCCCACCAGTGGGACGTGCCGGACGGGGCGCCGCTCCATGACCGCCCCACTGTTCGGGTCGTAGCGGACCTCGATCGCGCGTGGCTTGGTGGGATCGCGGCGCAGGTAGCCCAGCCGCTGCAGCGTGTTGAGGTGGCTGTGCACGGTGGAGGGCGAGGTGAGGCCGACGGCCTCGCCGATCTCGCGCACCGATGGCGGATATCCCCGGTCGCGCATCTGCTGTTCGATGAAGTCGAGGATGTCCCGCTGGCGGGCGCTGATCTTTGGCGACATGCGAACATCGTACGTACATCTCCGTCGAAGGTCAAACATCTGTACTGGCAACACCTGTTCGAGATTTCTCGCCGCAGGGGTTGACATGTGCGGTTCGAACACGATTGACTGTCGAACACCTGTTGGACGAACACCCGTGCGATACCACGGCCGAACTCGAACGGAGCCGCCCGATGACCACCACCACCCTCGATCGCCGGACGCTGCAGGGCTGCGGCGGGTCCTGGGTCGCCGCGCCGGTTCGGTCGGCGGGGCCGGCGCCGCTCGATCCCCAGCGGCTGCTCGCCGCCTTCGCCGCCGCCGTCGCGGTCACGCTGCTCGTCATGTTCGTCCTCGGTCTGCTGGCCGCCCCCGGAGGTGACCCTGCCTCCGCCTCCGGGGGCGAGCCGGCACACCTCGCTGCGCCCGCGGCCCAGGTGCACGTCGCCGCCCCGGGCGACTCGTTGTGGACGATCGCCCGGGCGAACCACGGCGACGTCGGCTTCGATCGCTACCTCGACACCCTGATCCGGCTCAACGGCGGCACGGTCATCCATGCGGGGCAGGCGGTCCAGCTGCCCTGACAGCCTCCAGGGCTACCATGGCGGGGTGAACTGTCCCGTCTGTCGTGCCTCCGACACGAAGGTGGTCGACTCTCGTCTCGCCGAGGACGGCGCGGCGGTCCGACGGCGGCGCGAGTGCTTGTCGTGTGGGCGACGCTTCACGACCTTCGAGCGCGTCGACCACGCGCCGCTCACGGTGATCAAGTCGCACGGCGACGCCGAGCCGTTCGCCCGCGACAAGGTGGTCGACGGTCTCACCGCGGCGGCGAAGGGGCGCGACATCGACCCGGCGCTGCTCGAGAAGGTCGCGCTCGAGGTCGAGGAGGCGATGCGGCTGCTCGGTTCCGAGGTCACGAGCGCCGCGGTGGGATTGGCGGTGCTCGATCGCCTGCGCGATGTGGACGAGGTCGCCTACCTGCGTTTCGCCAGCGTCTACAAGCACTTCGACGCCGCCGCCGATTTCCACCGCGAGCTCGAGCTGCTCGAGAAGACCGAACGCTGATCCCGGTTCAGCGCCCCTGGCGTCGCCAGCGGGTGTAGAGGAACGACTCGTCGTCGATCGCCGCCTGCACGAGGGTGAACCCGCGCTGCTCGTGGTCGTGCCCGACCGCCAGCCGCGGCCCGGTGCCACCAGCTGCCCTGGCGGACGTGGTGATGTCGAGCTCGTCGACCAGGTCGGCCTGCAGCAGCGCGCCGTTGAGCGTGGAGCCGCCCTCGGCGAGCACCGTGTCCGGAGCACCGCACACGTCGTCGATGCCGGCGAGGGCGGCCTGCAGGTCGACCGACCCTCGGCCAGCGGTGACGACGTCGACGCCGTGCGGGGCGGCGCTCAGCGGTGAGTCGTCGGTGGTGATCACGAATCCCGCTCCCGATGTGAACAGCGGACGTCCGAGGTCGACCCTGCCGCTGGCGGTGACGACGCCGATGCGCTGCCCTGACTTGGCCGGCGGCCCGTAGCTCTCGTGCTCCGCGGTCCGGGCGCCGACGATGACGACGTCGCACACCGTCCGCAGGCGCCGCAGCACGGCGGCGTCCGTGTCGTTGCCGAGTGGGCCCGAGCGACCGTCGACGACGGTCGACCCGTCGAGTGAGGCGATCATGCAGAGGGCGACCCAGGGGCGGCCGGCGCGGCCGCCCAAGGTGCGGGCGTAGGCATCGGCGACGGACGCGTCGGACGCCCGATCTCCGCCGGTCGAATGGAGGATCCGCATGCGGCCGATCCTTGCAGGATCCCGTCGCCGACGCGTCGCGGTGCACCGCCTGCCGCACCCGCCGGATGTAGCGTTGCACAGCCATGAACCGGACCAGCCCGACGGTCGGCACCTGGTGGCGGCTCGCCGGCATCGCGGTCGTCGTCGTGGTGGCGGTGCTCGCAGGTGCGTCCACCGCGTCGGCGCACACCGAGTTCGAGTCGTCCACACCGGCCGATGGAGACACGGTGACCGGGCCGCTGGCCGCGGTCGTGCTCGTGTTCACGAATCCGGCGGAGGAGTCAGGGGACGGCTTCGAGCTCCTGATGCCCGACGGGACGGTCCGCACGCCGACCGAGGTGCGATCCGCCGACGGCACCACGTTCGAGGCGCGCTTCGCCCCTGCGCTGGACGTAGGAACGTACGGCTTCCGGTGGGAGGTGCAGGCCGGTGACGCTCATCCCATCGACGGGGCCTTCCGTTTCGTGGTCGAGTCGGGCTCGCCGCCCACCACCGAGGCCGACACCGACCCGGGTGCCACGACCACCGTGTCGGCACCGACCGCCTCGGACGACGCCGACGAGGCGCTCGATGAACCGGCTCCGGTGGCGGCCGATGGCGATGCGACCGTTGCACTCGAGGACTTCCTGGCGGGCGATGCCGCTCCTGAGCCGTTTGCCGGGCGCGTCGGTCGGACGTTGTCGATCGCCGGGTCGGTGTTCGCCATCGGTGTCCTGGCGGCGCTGTGGTGGGTCATCCGTGGCCCGGAGGCCGAGCTCGTGGGTCTGCTCCGCTGGACGCAGCTCGCAGGGGTGGCATTGCTCGCCGGCGGTGTGATCGAGCTCGGCGCCCTCGATGAGGCGCAGGGCGTGCCGCTCGGTGACCTGCTCACGAGCAAACCGGGGCTCGCCACGCTGCTCGACATGGCCGCCGGGATCCTCGTGATCGTCGGCTTCTCCTCTGGTCGGGGAACGGTTCGCGGCGATGGTGGCGCTGCGCTCCGCTGGATGCCGACGGGCGTCGCCGTGGTCGGGGTCCTCGGCGTCGCACTGGCCATCGTCTCGTACTCGTTCGACGGGCACACGATCAGCCGCGGCGCCTGGGCGGTCCACGCAGCGGTCAACGTCGTCCATGTCACCGCTGCGGGGGTCTGGGCGGGCGGCGTGTTCGCCTTGACGCTGGTCGTCGTCCGCCGTCGTCGGGCGGGACGTGCAGGTGGCCTCGTGGAACTGGTCGTGCGGTTCTCGTCGATCGCGGCGGTCACGCTCGGGGCGCTCGTCGTCGCCGGCGTCGCACTCACCTGGCTGGTGATCGACGGCCCGGGCGAGCTGTTCTCGTCGTCATGGGGTCGGGTGCTCCTGGCAAAGGTGACGGCGGTGACCGTGGCGGCGAGTCTCGGGGCCTACAACCACCTCAAGCTGAGGCCGGCACTCGAAGCACATCCGGACGATGACGTACTGGGGGCCCATCTCCGGTCCTCGCTGCTGATCGAATCGGCGGTGTTGGCGGTCGTCATCGTCCTGACGGCCGTGCTCGTCGCTGCCTCGACCTGACGCGCTGCTCCGGGCGACCGGGTTGACATTCCAGCCGAATGGAAGGTGTAGGAATGGGACATGCACCAACACGCGCCGGACGGCCACGGGTCGGCCGATGGGCGGCACGCCACGCACGCGGGACACGACAAGCACGCGGGCCACGACCCGGAGGCGTTCCGCCGCTTGTTCTGGTGGAACCTGCTGTTGGCGGTTCCCGTGTTCGTCTTCTCGGAGATGGTCCAGGAGTGGTTCGGCTACCGGATCGACGGCGCATGGGTGGCGTGGGTGCCCCCGGCGCTCGGCACCGTGATCTACGCGTGGGGCGGGCGCCCGTTCCTGCGTGGGGCGGCCCGGGAGGTCGGCGACCGCCAACCGGGGATGATGCTGCTGATCGCGCTCGCCATCTCGGTTGCCTACCTCGCATCGCTCGCAGGGTCGCTCGGTGTCGGCGATCTCGACTTCTGGTGGGAGTTGGCGGGCCTGATCGTCGTGATGCTGCTCGGCCACTGGAAGGAGATGCAGGCGATCGGACAGGCGCAGGGGGAACTCGGCGCGCTCGCCGAGCTCCTGCCGGACACGGCAGAGGTCGCTCGGGGCGACGAGGTCGTCGAGGTGCCCGTCGGCGAGTTGGCGGTGGACGACATCGTGCTCGTCCGGCCGGGAGGGAGGGTGCCGGCGGACGGGCGCATCGTCGATGGCGCAGCCCGCGTCGACGAGTCGATGATCACCGGTGAGTCCCGACCGGTCGAGCGGGGGTCGGGCGACCGGGTGGTCGCCGGCACCGTGTCGACCGACTCCGCGATCCGTGTTCGATTGGAGGCGATCGGTGACGACACGGCGCTGGCGGGGATCCGACGGATGGTCGAGGACGCCCAGACCTCGAAGTCGCGGACCCAGGACCTCGCCGATCGTGCCGCTGCGCTGCTCTTCTACGTCGCGGTCGGCGTGGCCGCCGCGACGATGCTCGTGTGGACGGCGATCGGAGAGCCGGCCCAGGGCGTCGTGCGGACGGTCACCGTGCTGGTGGTGGCGTGCCCGCACGCCCTCGGCCTTGCGATTCCGCTGGTCATCGCGATCTCCACCGCGGCTGCCGCCCGGGCGGGGATCCTCGTCAAGCGGCGGTCGGCGCTGGAACGGATGCGGACGATCGATGTCGTGCTGTTCGACAAGACGGGCACGCTCACGCGGGGCAACCACGCCGTCGTCGATGTCGTCGCCACCGGTGACTGGTCGGTCGAGGACGTGCTGGAGCTGGGGGCGTCGGTGGAGGCCGACAGCGAGCACCCACTCGCCCGGGCGATCGTCGCTGCGGCAGGGGAGCGCGGGGTCCGGAGGCCGGTCGCCACCGGCTTCGGCGCGGAGGCCGGCCGTGGCGTGTACGCCCAGGTCGACGGGGTGCGGGTCGCCGTCGGTGGGCCGGCGCTGCTCGACCATCTCGGGCTCGTCGAGCCGCCCGAGATCGGCGACCGCGCCGAGGCGTGGCGCGTCGCCGGGGGGTCGGTGCTCTATGTCGTGCGCGACGCAACCGTGGTGGGCGCACTCACCCTCGCCGACGAGGTGCGCCCAGAGTCGCACACTGCGGTGGCGGACCTTCATCAGCGCGGCGTGCGGGTGGCGATGATCACCGGGGATGCTCGCCAGGTCGCCGATGCCGTGGCGGGCGAGCTCTCCATCGACGAGGTGTTGGCGGAGGTCCTCCCCGGCGACAAGGATGCCCGGGTCGGAGCCCTGCGTTCTGCGGGCGCGTCGGTGGCGATGGTCGGCGACGGCGTGAACGACGCGCCGGCCTTGGCCCGCGCCGATGTCGGCATCGCCATCGGTGCGGGGACCGATGTGGCGATGGAGGCGGCCGACGTCGTGTTGGCATCCAGCGACCCTCGCAGCGTGACGGCGACGATCGACCTGTCGACGGCGAGCTATCGGAAGATGGTGCAGAACCTCGTGTGGGCGACCGCCTACAACGTGGTGGCGCTCCCGCTCGCCGCAGGCGCGTTCGAGTTCGCCGGACTCGTGCTGCCGCCGGCGGTCGCTGCGCTGGCGATGAGCGCCTCGACGGTGGTCGTCGCCGCAAACGCCCAGCTCCTGCGCCGGCTCGACCTGCGTCCGGGCTGACACCGGGTGACGACGAGGTGAATTCCACAAGGCAATTCACAGGGTTGTTCCCCTTTCAACCCACAGGGAGGGCTCCCTATCATCGACACCTGTGTCGTCTGCGGTGCGGCACACGGATAAGAAGGTGGCTTCAGCGTTTGCTGCTGAGTCCGCGTGGGGAAACAGGGCCCTGTACCTGTGATGTC
Source organism: uncultured Ilumatobacteraceae bacterium (assembly GCA_964350535.1). GTDB lineage: Bacteria > Actinomycetota > Acidimicrobiia > Acidimicrobiales > Ilumatobacteraceae > CAYGLH01. The sequence goes on along the minus strand of CAYGLH010000011.1, from coordinate 9,253 downwards.
GCACCGCAGCCGTCCGTCCGTCGGCGGTGGCCCGCCCCGGACGGGACCGATTCCCGGGCGGCGCCGGCTGTCACACCGGGTCGGTAGGGTCGCCGGAGATGGCGATCGAGTGTGCCTATTGCGGCGGAACCCACGACAACCCGCGGCAGGTGCGCGAGTGCTGGACCGAGCAGGGCAGTCCTGATGTCGGCATCGCCGACGACCAGTCGGCGCAGCAGGATCTCTCGGCCACGCCCGGCAGGCTGCCGGACACCGCGCCGACCATGCCCGACACGCTGCCGCTCGACGAGCGAGCGGTGGAAGGGCCCGGGCCCGATGTGCTGGGCCGCAGCGTCGTGCTCGCGCCGGGGCAGGACCCGCCGGCGCCGTGGTCGGCGGCCGAGCGGCTGCGGCTCGACGGATCGGTGCTCGCCGACCCCCGCGCCGCGCTCCGACACCTGCGGATCGCACGAGCGGAGCGACGTCGTCTGGTCATCGAGCTGGCAGCAGACCTCCCGATCGAGCCGGCGTCGACGATCGACGTCGCACCATACGAGGTCGGCCCACGCTTCGAGTTCCTGCTCGACGAGCTCGCTCACCAGGTGTGGTCGAACTCGGTCGACGCCCGCGAGCCGGGACGGCCCGTGTGGCACGTGCTCGATCTCGCGGTGGCCGGTGGGGCGACGCCGTGTCGTGACGCCCAGGTCGGCGACGTCGTCACCGCTGCCGGCGAGGCCGTCTGGCTCGACGGTGGGCCGCCCGGAACACATCCACCCGTCGACGGTGTGCCCGTGCTGCACTCGACCTCGGTCGAACACCGGTGCTTCGACGTGCCGCTCGACAACGCCACCGATGCGTCGCTCGCCCCGGATCAGCTGGCGGCGGTGACACACCCCGGTGGGAGCGCCCGCATCGTCGCGCCGGCCGGGTCGGGGAAGACCAGGGTGCTCACCGAGCGGGCACGGCACCTCCTGCGCAGGTGGCGCGTCCCGGCGGGCGCTGTCAGCCTCGTCGCGTTCAACAAGCGGGCCCAGATCGAGATGACCGAGCGGACCGCCGACCTGCCCGGACTCCAGGTCCGCACCCTGAACTCGATCGCCCTGGCGATCATCAACGGCACGCCGCCGTTCGCCGCCCGCAGCGGGCGGTACGGCACGATCACCGAGCCCGAGGTCCGGCGGGTGATCGGGGATCTCGTCTCCTTCCCGCGCCGCCGCAACGCCGACCCGATCGCCCCCTGGATCGAGGCGCTCTCGCTGATCCGACTGGGCATGGTCGATCCGGAGGAGGCCGAGCGTCGCTACGACGGCGAAGTCGAGGGGCTGGCGTCCACGTGGCCGGTGTACCGGCAGCGCCTCGAACGGCAGGGCGTCGTCGACTTCGACGGGCAGATCTATCGGGCGCTCGAGGTGTTGCTCACCGATCCCGCAGCCCGCCGCGCGGCCCAGCGGGCCTGCCGGTTCATGCTCGTAGACGAGTTCCAGGACCTCACCCCGGCGCACCTGCTCCTCGTCCGGTTGCTGGCAGGGTCGGGTGGCTCGGTCTTCGGTGTCGGCGACGACGACCAGACGATCTACGGCTACAACGGCGCCGATCCGGCGTGGTTGATCGACTTCGCCGACCTGTTCCCCGGCAGCGGCGACCACCCGCTCACGGTCAACTACCGGTGCCCGGCGGGCATCGTCGACGGTGTCGACCGGCTGCTGCGCCACAACCACCGCCGGGTGGCCAAGGTGATCACGGCGGCCTCGTCCGCGCCCGGCGGTTGGGCCGTCGACGGGGCGGTCGACGCCGTCGGTGCCACCGTGGGGCACGTGCAGGCGGCGATCGACGACGGCGCTGCGCCGGCCGACATCGCCGTGCTGACACGCGTCAACGCGCTCGTGGCGCCGGTGCAGGTGGCGCTCGTCGAGCGCGGCGTGCCGGTCAGCGGCGGGGTCGGCACCGAGTTCCTCGACCGGACGGCCGTCCGCGCCGTCCTCGCCTGGCTCCGGCTGGCGGGCGCGGCCGCCGCCGAGCGCGGGTTCGCCGCCGACGACGTGCTCGAGGCGCTCCGGCGCCCGTCGCGCTCGTTCCATCCGCGCGTGTCGAGCTGGATCGCCGAGCAGCGCGACCTCGCCGGGTTGTACGGACTGGCCGACCGGCTGCGCAACGAGCGCGACAGCGACCGCCTGCGCGAGTTCGCCGACGACATCGCCACCCTTCGGCGGGCGGTCCTCGGCGGTGCGCCGACGTCGGATCTGGTCCTGACCCTCGTCGACACGATCGGTCTGGCCGGATCGGTCTCCACGCTCGACGCCACCCGGCGGGGCATGAACCGGGCGGCCCAGGGTGACGACCTCACGGCGATCACGCACCTCGCCGCACTGCACGACGACTCACGCGGGTTCGAGGCGTGGTTGCGGGCTGCGCTGTCGGTCCGGCGCGCCGACGACGGTGTCGTGTTGTCGACCGTCCACCGGGTGAAGGGCCAGGAATGGCCGCACGTCGTGGTCCACATGGCAGCGGCCGACCAGTACCCGCACCGGCTGGCGGAGGACGTCGAGGAGGAGCGTCGGCTCCTCCATGTCGCCATCACCCGCGCCGCGCAACAGGCGACCATCGTGACAGGACCGTCCGCCAGCCCCTTCGTCGAGGAGCTGACCCGCGAACCCGACGCCGAGGGCCGGCGCGAGGTCACGCTGCACGAGGCCGCGCCCCACCGGGGGAGCGGGAAGCGGCGCACTCCGGGCCGGACCCCGGCGTCCGCGAGCGGCGTCGACGACCTGGACGATGCCGAGCGCGAGCGGTATGCGGCGCTCGTCGAGCTGCGCAACCAGCTGCGCGACGGCAAACCCGCCTACACCGTGTTCGACAACAAGACGCTCGTCGCCATCGCTCGGCGGACCCCGACCACGCACGCCGAGATGCGCAAGATCAGCGGGGTCGGCCCCGCCAAGCTCGAGCGCTACGGCGACGTCGTCACCGAGCTGATGCGGCGGCTGACGGCGGACGGTACCGCCTGATCGACGACGGGATGGCGTCCGAACGACATCCGTGTCATTCGGGTGTGAAGACCGTATGAATCGGTCCGAATCCGACGGCACGACCCCGTCGCGCGCCGGTAGGTTGCACCAGCGTGACGGCGGCCCTGATGATGCCTCGACCCGCGTGGCGCGGACTCCTGCACGCTTGGGCGTTCTGGCTCACGATCCCGGCGGGCGTGCTCCTGATCATCGCCGCCGAGCAGCCGGCGGCGCGCACCGCGGCGGCGATCTACAGCGCCTCCCTCCTCGCCGTGTTCGGCACTTCCGCCGCCTACCACCGCCTCGCCCAGTCCGAACGCGCCCGCCAGATCATGCAGCGCGTCGACCACTCGATGATCTACCTGCTGATCGCCGGCACCTACGTCCCGTTGTGCATCGTCGCACTGCCGGGCGCATGGGGTGTGCCGCTGTTGGCGGCGGTCGGCGCCTGCGCCGTGGTCGGGATGATGCTCAAGCTGCTGATGTTCGGCCGCGCCCAGGTGATCTCCTACGCCCTGTACCCGGTGATGGGGTGGCTGGCGGTGTTCGCCGCGCCCGCCCTCACCGACCACCTCACGGGCCTCCAGCTGGCGCTGGTGGTGGGCGGCGGCCTCGCCTACACCGTCGGGTTCCCCGTCCTGCTGGTGCGGCGCCCCGACCCGTGGCCCACGATCTTCGGGTACCACGAGGTGTGGCACCTGTTCACCGTGCTCGCGGCCGCGCTGCACTTCGCCGCCGTCACCTCGATCGTCGTCTGACGGCCTGCGCTCGGCCGTCGATCGGCCTGCGCCGCCTCAGTTGACCTGCCAGGTCCCGTTCGAGCGCAGCAGCGCCGACAGGTCGCCCGGGCCCTTGCTCTCGCTGGCCTGCACCACCTGATCGGACACCGCCGACGCATACTCGGCCCGATCGACGTCGCGGAAGACGCCGAACGGCGTCGGGGAGTGGTCGTCGTTGCTGAGACGGGCGAGGGCGAAGGCCAGCGACGGATCGGCGCGATGGGCGTCGTGCACGAGCACCTGCTCGGCGGGGACGTCCGCCAGTTCGACCAGCCGGAGCTGGCCGTCGCTGCCCATCACCACGCCGCGCGACCCCTCGGCGCCGAAGGTGATCGGTTCCCCGTGGACGAGGTTGATCATCATCTCGTCGCGCTGCTGCTTCTTCGTGATGTCGTTGAACTGCCCATCGTTGAACACATTGCAGTTCTGGTAGATCTCGACGAACGACGCACCGCGGTGCTCGTGAGCCGTCTGGACCGTGGCCATCATGTGCTTGCGGTCGAGGTCGTGGGTGCGGGCGACGAAGCTCGCCTCCGCCCCCAGTGCCACCGCCAGCGGGTTGAAGGGCGGGTCGACCGAGCCGAACGGGGTGGACTTGGTGACCTTGCCGACCTCCGAGGGGGGGGAGAACTGCCCCTTGGTCAACCCGTAGATCCGGTTGTTGAACAGCAGGATGTTCAGGTTGACGTTGCGGCGCAGCGCATGGATCAGATGGTTGCCGCCGATCGACAGGCCGTCGCCGTCGCCGGTGATCACCCACACGTCGAGGTCGGGGCGCGCCACGGCGATGCCGGTGGCGATCGCCGGCGCACGACCGGGGATCGAATGCAGCCCGTAGGTGTTCATGTCGGACGGGGAGCGGCTGGATCAGCCGATGCCCGAGACGAACACCGTGTTCTCGGGTGCGACGCCCAGGTCGGGCATCAGCTGTTGCACGGCCTGCAGGATGCCGTAGTCGCCGCAGCCGGGGCACCAACGCACCTCCTGATCGCTGCTCCAGTCCTTCTTGGTGGTGAGGGCGACGCCCGTCGTGTTCACTTCGATGCTCCGATCGAGTCGTTGGCTTCGGCGATGGCCGCTTCGATCTCGCGCGACTTGAAGGGCAGGCCCTGCACCTTGCTCAGCGCCCGGGCATCGACGAGGAAGTCGGCCCGCAGGATGCGGGTCAGTTGGCCGCTGTTCAGCTCGGGGACGAGGACCCGGCGGTAGGCGCCGAGCACCTCGCCGAGGTTCGGCGGGAACGGGCTGAGATGCGTGAGGTGGGCGACGTCGACGCGCTGGCCGGCGCGTCGGCTGCGCTGTACGGCGGCGTGGATCGCCGCCCACGTCGAGCCCCACCCGAGCACGAGCAGGTCGGCGTCGCCGGCCTCGTCGCGGTCGACGTCGAGCAACGGGATGTCCCTGGCGATCGCCGCCACCTTGGCGGCGCGCAGCTCGACCATCCGCTCGTGGTTCTCGGGGCTGTAGTCGATGTTGCCGGTGCCATCGCGCTTCTCCAGCCCGCCGATGCGGTGCTGGAGCCCCGGCGTGCCCGGGATCGCCCACGGTCGGGCCAGCGTGTCGGGGTCGCGCAGGTAGGGCCAGAACTCGTCGTTGCCGTCGTCGTCGACGTGGTTGAACTCGGTGGCGAACGACACCGAGATGTCGGGCAACGCCGACACGTCGGGCAGCCGCCACGGCTCCGAGCCGTTGGCGAGGTAGCCGTCGGACAGCAGCATCACCGGCGTGCGGTACTTGAGCGCGATGCGCGCCGCCTCGATCGCGGCCTCGAAGCACTGCGCCGGGCTGTACGACGCCACGATCGGCAGCGGCGCCTCGCCGTGCCGGCCGAACATGGCGATGTTGAGGTCGGACGCCTCGGTCTTGGTCGGAAGCCCCGTCGACGGACCTCCGCGCTGGATGTCGACGACGAGCAGCGGCAGCTCGACGGCGAAGGCCAGCGAGATGGTCTCGCTCTTCAGCGCCACGCCGGGGCCGCTCGTGGTGGTGACGCCGAGATGTCCGGCGAACGCCGCGCCGAGCGCGACGCCGACGGCGGCGATCTCGTCTTCGGCCTGCACGGTCCGGATGCCGAAGTGCTTGTGCTTCGACAGCTCGTGGAGGATGTCGCTGGCCGGCGTGATCGGATACGACCCGAGGGTGACCGGCAGCTTGGCCTGCTGGCCAGCGGCGATGAGCCCCCACGCCAGCGCGGAGTTGCCGGTGATGCTGGTGTACTCACCCGGCGGCAGGGCGGCCGGCCGCACCTCGTAACGATGACCGACCGCCTCGGTGGTCTCGCCGAAGTTGTAGCCGGCGTGGAACGCAGCCTCGTTGGCCTGGCGCACCTGCTCGTTCTTGGCGAACTTCTTCGCGATCCACTCGACGGTCGGCTCGACCGGGCGGGTGAACATCCACGAGACGAGTCCGAGGGCGAAGAAGTTCTTCGAGCGCTCGGCATCGCGCGGCTTCACGCCGAGCGGCGCACACACCTCCTTGGTGAGCGACGTCATCGGCACCTTCAGCACTCGATAGGTGTTGAGACTGCCGTCGTGGAGCGGGTTCTCGTCGTAGCCCGCCTTCTCGAGGTTGCGCTCCTCGAACGCGTCCTCGTTGATGATGATCGTGCCACCGGGCTCGAGGCGGTGGAGATCGGCCTGCAGCGCCGCCGGGTTCATCGCCACCAACACGTTGGGTTCGTCGCCCGGCGTGGTGATGTCGTGGTCGGCGATGTTGACCTGGAACGCGGAGACCCCGTTGACGCTGCCCGCAGGTGCCCGGATCTCTGCCGGGAAGTCGGGAAGGGTGGAGAGGTCGTTGCCGAACGAGGCGCTCACCGAGGTGAACCGGTCACCGGTGAGCTGCATCCCGTCGCCCGAGTCGCCCGCGAACCGGACGATGAGGTGATCGAGGACTCGATCGTCGTCCGCCGTTCCAGACCGTTCGATCGTGTCGGTCATGTAGGTGTCGTCCCCCTGGTATGTCTCGGACCCGTCGCCCCGCGTCGGTCCTCGCCCCGGCACCGTTGCCGGAACTGCCCTTCACGGTAGTGGCCCGAGTGGCGCCGATGGGAGACGGGGCAGAATCTCTGCATGGGTCTGCTGTTCGACGAGCTCGCCGCAGCGTCCGAACGCGCCGCGTCGACGTCGAAGCGCACCGACAAGGTGGCGGCGTTCGCACAGGCGCTGAGATCGGTCGCGCCGGACGAGGTGGAGCCGGCGGTGGCGTTCCTGGTCGGCAGGACGAGGGTGGGTCGGATCGGCGTCGGATGGGCCACGCTCGCCGACGTCGATCGGGCGCCGGCGTCGGCGCCGAGCTTGACCGTGGGCGACGTCGATCGGGCGATCGTCGAGCTGGCGGGGATGTCGGGTCCCGGCGTGGCCGCGGCGCGCCGTGCCGTGCTCGGCGACCTGCTCGCCCGATCGACCGCCCGTGAACAGCGCCTGCTGCGCGGCATCCTCGGCGGCGAGCTGCGGCAGGGTGCACAGGAGGGGGTGCTGACGAGCGCCGTCGCCGCCGCCGGCGACGTGCCCGTCGCCGCCGTGCGGCGCGGCGCGATGATGGCCGGTGACCTCGGCGTGGCGGCGGCCGCCGCATTGAGCGGCGGGCGGGCTGCCCTCGATGCGATCGGACTCGAGCCGTTGCGCCCCGTCCAGCCGATGCTGGCCAGTCCTGCGGCCGACATCGACGACGCGATGGACGGCGTCGGCCCGGCGTCGGTCGAGTGGAAGCTCGACGGCGCGCGCATCCAGGCCCACCGTGCCGGCGACGACGTGCGGATCTTCACCCGCAACCTCAACGACGTCACCGAGCGCCTGCCGGGGGTCGTGTCGCTCGTGCGGTCGTTGCCGGGTGGGGACCTCGTGCTCGACGGCGAGGCGATGGGCGTCGCCGCCGACGGTGGGCCGCTCCCGTTCCAGGACACGATGGGCGACTTCGGCGCCGACGAGGTGACGGGCCGGGGGAGCGGGCTGGCGGCGTTCTTCTTCGACGTCGTGCACGCCGCGGGCGCAGCGCTGGACGGCGAGCCGCTGGAGGTGCGGCGCTCGATCTTGGAGGCCACCGTCCCGTCCACGGCGCGGCTGCCGTCGATCGTCACCGCCGACCCGATCACGGCCGGGCGGGTGCTCGACGACGCCGTGGCCCACGGGCACGAGGGGGTGGTGGTGAAGGCGCTCGACTCGCCCTACGCCGCAGGTCGACGCGGTGCGTCGTGGCGCAAGGTCAAGCCGGTGCACACGTTCGACCTCGTCGTGCTCGCGGTCGAGTGGGGCCACGGACGACGTACCGGGTGGCTGTCGAACCTCCACCTCGGCGCCCGGTCGACCGACGACGGGTCGTTCGTGATGGTCGGCAAGACGTTCAAGGGGCTCACCGACGAGCTGCTGCGCTGGCAGACCGAGCGCTTCCTCGGGCTGGAGATCGGTCGCGGCTCGGGGCGCGACGGACACGTCGTGCACGTGCGGCCGGAGCAGGTCGTGGAGATCGCCGTCGACGGGGTCCAACGCTCGACCCGGTACCCGGGCGGGGTCGCCCTGCGCTTCGCCAGGGTCCGTCGCTACCGGGAGGACAAGGCGGCCCGCGAGGCGGACACGATCGACGCTGTTCGCGCCCTCCTCCGATGACCCGTCGCCGAGACCCTCGGGCCCTGGCGCGCGTGGGCGCGGGCGGTGCGTCGCTAGCGTCGATCGGGTGAACATCCGACGAACCGGTGTGGCGATGGCGATCGTGACGACCGTGGTGGCCGTCGCCGGCTGCACGGACGACGGGGGCGGCGACGACGAGCCGGTGCTCGACCGGATCGACGGCCCGGCGGTCGTCGACGAGGAGCAGTTCGAGCAGCAGACGCCCGGCGACGGATCGGTGCGCGGCGGATAGGGTCCGCACCCGACATGGCCACCCTGCAGTTCAGCTACGGCACGATGGGTTCGGGCAAGAGCACCCTCGCGCTCCAGATCCACCACAACCTGGCCTCCCGCGAGTTGTACGGTCTGCTGCTGACGGCGCTCGATCGGGAGGGAAGTCAGGTCACCAGTCGGCTGGGGGTCGCCGCGCCGGCGATCGAGGTCGCCGCCGACGCCGACCTCCACTCACTGGCGGCGAGGCACTGGCCGATCCACTACATGGTGTGCGACGAGGTGCAGTT
>CAYGLH010000011.1:0-307 GCA_964350535.1 uncultured Ilumatobacteraceae bacterium | reverse complement strand
GCTCTTCGAGGGGACGGCACGGATGCTCGAGATCGCCGACGAGCACCGACCGTTGCAGGTCGAGGCGCGCTGCTGGTGCGGAGCCCGCGCCACGCACAACGCCCGCGTCGTGAACGGCGCGGTGGTGTTCGAGGGCGACACGGTGATGGTCGGCGACACCCGCGAGACGGCCCAACCGCTGTTCGGCGACGCGGTGCGCTACGAGTTGCTGTGCCGGCAGCACTTCCGCACCGGCGAGCTCGGCAGCTGACAGCGGTCGGAGACGCCGGTCCGAGCGACGGGTTTACAGTTTGACCTAGATGATAAT
>CAYGLH010000010.1:21512-26548 GCA_964350535.1 uncultured Ilumatobacteraceae bacterium | reverse complement strand
GTGAAGCGATCGGAGTCCGCATCCCACCAGAGGTAGGCGTTGTTGCCGGGGCCGTCGATGTCGTCGAAGTTCTGGACCACCTCCATCATCGCCAGGTACGTGGCGAACGCGTCGACGTCGAGGCGCTCGGGCAGGTCTGCGGCGAACTCCTCGTCCGAGGAGTTGTTGACGAAGTCGAGGAACTCGGTGAGCGGAGCGAGGTCGGCCACGTCGTCGCCGCCCTCCTGGTCGAACACGTCCTCGTAGGCGGCCTCGTCGTCGCCGCGATAGCTCCAGTCGCCGGTGCTCTCGGCCTTGTACAGCGCGCCGTCGCCGTCGAAGTTGGCCTCGTACCAGATGTCGTCGCTCGGGTGCTCGACCGTGAGCCGCAGCACCTCGTCGCTGCCGTTCACCGAGAAGCGGGTCGCCATCGCCTGCTCCGAGGCGAGGCCCGCCTCGTCGAGCAGGGCGAGCGCCACCGCCTCGTTCATCGACGTCTCGGTGTTGTTCGACCGGACGACGAGATCCTCGTACCCCTGGTGGGTCTGACCGTCGACGAACTCGTCGAGGCGGATCAGCCACGGGAGGTCTTCGGGCGAATCGACCGAGCCGTCGTCGGCGGTCGCACCGCCCGGGCCGCCACCCCCGGTGAGGCCACGCAGCGACGAGTTGCCCTTGAGGCGCAGCCCGACCTGCTCGTAGGTGGTCCCGTCGATCGTGACGGTCGCCTCGATCCACTCCTTCTCGCCGGTGTCGGTGAACGTGTCGAGCATCGACTCGTACTCGGCGTCGTCGAAGGTGACCGAGATGTCGTGCACGACCGATGCGTCGAACACCGCGACATCTCCGGCCGTCTCGGTGTTCGCCGACTCCGCGCCGGGGTTCTCCGCTGCCTCGCTGCTCGTGCCGCAGGCCGCGCCGACCAGTGTCAGCGCAGCGAGGAGTGCGGCGATCCGTGGGCGGGCGCTCGTGGTCTGTCGTGAGGTCGTCATGTTCGTGCTCCAAGGGCGTCGGCGCTGCCGGTCAGGGCGGCGTGGGGGTGGGCGGGGTCGGTCGCGCGGGCCACCTGCACGTGTCGACGCAGCACGCGGTTCCAGCGGTTGTGCGGGAGGTCGGGGCGCAGGGCGGCCATGCCGACCCCGTACTTGCTGATCCGTACCGGCCGCACGCCGTGGCGCCACAGCGCTCGGTCGAGCGGCCCCGGACGGGCGTCACGGGACTTGGTCTCCACGACGATCGTGTCACCGCTGATCGTGGCGACGCCGCGTCCGTCGGCGGGCACGCACGTCACGCCGTCGTCGATCGTCACCCGCTGGCCGAGCACGAGCGTGGCGCGACGGTACGCGGTGGTCAGCGCCGGCCGCAGCCGCCCGACAGCCGCCGTGCAGCCGGGATCCGCTTCGAGGAACCGCACTGCTGCCCGGTCCAGCGTCCAGGATGCCGCCGGGTCGTGCGGAGCCCGGACCTTCGCGGTGTGACCGTCCCTGCGCCGACGCTTCAGCTCGATCCAGCAGGTTCCGTCGTCGAGGTACGAGCGTGTCCGCACCTTGAAACGATCGGGACGTCCGTGCGCCGCGTCGCGGAACGTGCGCAGGTCGTGGGTGTCGAAGTACGTGCTGCGGTAGTGGAACGAACGCCGTCCGTCGATCTCCAGCACCCGTGGCGCAACATCGATCGTCCCGAGCGCATCGGCCAGTCGGTCGGCCGTCAAGACATACTTGCGGTCCACGCGTGTGAGGAGTGACGCGTCGTCGACGACCTCGTCGAGGGCGATCGGGTCGAGCTCGTCCACGATGGTCGGTAGCCCCGTCACAGCAGCGCCTCGTGGTCGCCGTTGGGCGCGCGGTCGGCCGCGTGGGCGAGTTGGTAGCGGACGTCGACCACGGTCGTGTCGTTCACCAGGTCGCACTTGCGGATGACCACCTGGCGGATCCGGGCGCCGAGCACGTCCGCCAGCCGGGCCTCCACCTCGCGTTCGTCGGTGATCGCCCGGTCGAGCGTGATCGTTTGTTGACGGTAGGTGCCGAAGAGTCGGGGGTGATCGGCCACCGCCGCGACCACCACGAGCGCGCTCATCAACGCTGCGTTGAGCCACGACGGGTCGACCACGAAGCCGCCGAGCAGGCCGAGGGTGAGCGCCATGAAGTAGTAGGCGACCTCCGTCTGGTCCATCTCGGTGGAGCGCAGTCGGATGATCGACAACACGCCGAAGAGGCCGAGCCCGAGGCCGGCGCTGACGTCGGCGGAGGACAGGGCTTGCGTCACCCCGAGGACGCCGATGTTGATGCCGAGCAGGGCGACCACCATGTCCTTTCGCCGGTGGCGGGGGAAGTAGATGGCGAAGACGAGGACGGCGATCGCCGCCACGTCGAGCATGAAGAGTTGAGCGAGTGACATCCGTACCTCCGGACGGCTGGCTGTCCGGTCGCACCTGAACAGCGATTGACGTTTTGGTTGCCGGTAGGTGTACGCGTCGAACCTGGCAGTCCGCTGAGAGCTCCCCCCGAGATTGCCGACGAACCCGTGCGCTCCGGGCCGCCCGGAGTGGCCGATCGTCACGAGAACGCTGGACCAGCTGGGATGGGGGTTCGACTCGTCGGTGCGGCGAGCGGCTGAGTAGTGTTGGACATCGTTCAATAAGGGGAGTTCGACAAGGGGGACCCGCGACGATGACCGACCTGCCCTACGACCAGTTCCGGACGCGCACGGTGACGACCAACGGGGTCGATCTGCGCGTCGTCGATGTCGGCGAGGGGCCGGCGGTGATCCTCGCCCACGGGTTTCCCGAGCTCGCCTTCTCGTGGCGTCACCAGATCCAGCCGCTCGTCGACGCCGGCCATCGCGTGCTGGTCCCCGACCAACGCGGCTACGGCGGATCGACGCGACCCGACGCGATCGAGGACTACGACATCGTGTCGCTCACCGGCGACCTGGTCGGCCTGCTCGACGACATCGGCGCCGACGACGCCGTGTTCGTCGGCCACGACTGGGGCTCGATGGTCGTCTGGCAGTCGGCGCTGCTCCACCCGGAGCGGGTGGCGGGCGTCGTCGGCATGAGCGTGCCCTACCTGCCGCGTGGCCCGGTGCCGCCGATCCAGCTCATGCGCCAAGCGTTCGCCGACCAGTTCTTCTACATCGTCTACTTCCAGGATCCCGGCGTCGCCGACGCCGAGCTCGGTGCCGATCCGGCGCGCACGATGCGCCGGCTGCTCGCCGGGCTCGCCACCGATGGCGAGCTGACGCCCGACCCCGACGCCGGCAAGCTCGACGGGCGCGGGTTCGTCGACCGGATGCCCGAGCCCGACGGCCTCCCGGCCTGGCTGAGCCAGGCCGAGCTCGACCGGTACGTCGACGAGTTCGGCCGCACCGGCTTCACCGGCGGCATCAACTGGTACCGCAACTTCGACCGCAACTGGGAGCGCACCGCCCACCTCGCCGACGCGCGGATCACGATGCCCTCGCTGTTCATCGGCGGCAGCGCCGATCCGGTCCTCACCATGAGCCCGCCCGGCATCGGCGACGATCGGTGTGACGACCATCGCGGCAACGTCATCGTCGAGGGCGCCGGGCACTGGGTGCAGCAGGAGACGCCGGGACCGGTGAACGACGCACTGCTCGAGTTCATCAGCGGACTCGACCGCGCGTAGCGACACCGATCACCATGACCCCGCAGGGAGACATCTCATGACGACCACCCCGTGGCCGCTGCGTTTCGGCGCCTTCTACGCCCCGTTCCACCCGCCGGGGCAGAGCCCGACGCTCGCCCTGCAGTACGACCTCGATCGGGCCGTCGCACTCGACGAGCTCGGCTACGACGAGGTGTGGTTCGGCGAACACCACTCCGGCGGCTACGAGCTGATCCCGGCGCCCGAGGTGTTCATCGCCGCCGCCGCCGAGCGGACGAAGCAGATCAAGCTCGGCACCGGTGTCACCTCGCTCCCGTACCACCATCCCCTGATGGTCGCCGACCGGATGGTGCTGCTCGACCACCTCACCCGTGGCCGTGCGATCTTCGGCACCGGCCCGGGCGCGCTGCCGACCGACGCTTACATGATGGGCATCGACCCGGTCGACCAGCGGCGGATGATGGAGGAGTCGTTGGAGGCGATCCTCGCCCTGCTCCGCACCGACGAACCCGTCACCCGCGAGACCGACTGGTTCACGCTCCGCGACGCCAAGCTCCAGTACCGGCCCTACACCTGGCCACACTTCGAAGTCGCCGTCGCAGCGATGGTGTCGCCGTCGGGTCCGCGCCTCGCCGGCACCCACGACACGTCGCTGCTGTCGCTCTCGCTGCAGATCGAAGGCGGGCTCGCGGCGCTCGGCTCGGCGTGGGGCATCGTCGAGGACATGGCCACGAAGGCCGGGAACAAGGAGCCCGATCGCCGCGACTGGCGCGTGCTCGGCACCATGCACATCGCCGAGACCCGCGAGCAGGCGATGGAGGACTGCACGTTCGGACTGCGCGACTTCGCCGACTACTTCGGCGGCGGCGCCGGGTTCGTGCCGCTCGGGCAAGAGGTCACCGAGGGCAGCACGTCCGAGCGCGAGTTCGTCGAGGCCTACGCAGAGGGCGGCGCGGGCAACGTCGTGATCGGCACCCCCGACGACGCCATCGAGTACATCGAAGGCCTGATCGAGCAGTCGGGCGGCTTCGGCACGTTCCTCATGCTCGGCCACGACTGGGCCCGGCCCGAGGCGACGATCGAGTCGTACCGGCTCATCGCCCGCGAGGTCATCCCGCACTTCCAGAACCAGTTGTCGGCGCCGTTCCAGTCGCACGAGTGGGCGAAGAACAAGCGCGACGAGCTGTTCGGCCGGGCGGGTGCGGCGATCATGAACGCGATCCAGACCCACGTCGCCGAACAGGAACAGGACGGAGCGCCCGCGGCGGCCGGCGACCCCAGCAGCGGCGGCGCGTCGTGAGGGCGGCGGTGTTGCGCGACGGGGCCGTCGTCGTGCGCGACGACGCTCCCGAGCCGACACCGGCGGCCGGGCAAGTGCTCGCCGAGGTCAAAGCCTGCGGCATCTGTGGGAGCGACCTGCATTTCGTGCAG
>CAYGLH010000010.1:11491-21502 GCA_964350535.1 uncultured Ilumatobacteraceae bacterium | reverse complement strand
GCACGGCGCCGAGATGCTCGAGCTGGGCAGCCAGATGAAGGGGATGCCCGACCTCGGCGACTTCGGCCCGACGCCGACCGACCTGTCGCGCGACGTGTTCATGGGCCACGAGTTCAGCGCCGAGATCCTCGACGTCGGACCCGACACCGAGTCGCTGCCCGTCGGTACGACGGTCACGTCGATCCCGGTGCTCATGGGTCCCAGCGGGATGGAGCCCCTCGTCTACTGCAATGATGTCCCGGCGGGCTACAGCGAGCGCATCCTGCTGTCGGCACCGATGTTGCTCGAGGTGCCGAACGGACTCGATCCCCGGCACGCCGCGCTCACCGAGCCGATGGCGGTCGGCCTGCACGCGGTCAACAAGTCGAACATCGAGACCGGCACCGGAGCGCTCGTGCTCGGGTGCGGTCCGGTCGGGTTGGCCGTGATCGCCGCGCTCGCCCAGCGCAAGATCGAGCCGATCGTCGCGTCCGACTTCTCGCCGGCCCGCCGGGCGCTCGCCGTCGCGATGGGCGCCCACGTCGTGGTCGACCCGGCCACCGAGTCGGCGTTCGACGCCTGGCAGCGCGAGTGCCGCGGTCGCCAGGTCGTGGTGTTCGAGGCGATCGGCGTGCCCGGCATCCTCCACGAGGTGCTCCGCGATGCGCCCGCCCAGTCGCGGGTGGTCGTCGTCGGGGTGTGCATGGGGCACGACACGTTCGTCCCGTACTTCGGGATCGGCAAGGAGCTCAACATCCAATTCGTGTTGGGCTACGACCCCATGGAGTTCGCCGAGTCGCTTCGATCGATCGCCGAGGGCGAGATCGACGTCACCCCGCTGATCACGGGCGAGGTCGACATCGACGGCGTCCCGCAGGCCTTCGCCGACCTCGGGAACCCCGAGGAGCACTGCAAGATCCTCGTGACCCCCGGAAGCGGGACGTGAGCTCCGCACGCTTCGACGGGGTCGTCGCACTGGTCACCGGCGCAGCGCGCCCCCGCGGCATCGGGCGGGCGACCGCCGTGCGGCTGGCCGCCGAGGGCGCCGCCGTGGCGTGCCTCGACATCGCCCGCACGTACGACGAGGCGCCGCTGCACGGCGTGGCGTCGAGCGACGATCTCGACGCCGTCGTCGCCGAGATCGAGTCCGCCGGCGGCCGGGCCATCGCGGTACGCGCCGACGTCTCCGACCCGGACGCGGTCGACACGGCCGTCACCGAGGCGGCCGAGGCGCTCGGCACCATCACCGCCGTGGCCAACGTCGCCGGCGGCAGCGGTCCGGGGTTCGGCATGGGGCCGCTCGTCACGTTGCCTCCCGAGGAGTTCCGGCGCGTCCTCGACGTCAACCTGGTCGGCACGTGGCTGGTGTCCAAGGCGTGTGCGGGGCGGATGGTGGCGGCCGGCTCCGCGGGCCGGATCTGCAACGTGTCGAGCCAGGCGGGCAAGGTCGCGTGGCCGATGATCGGCGCCTACTCGGCGGCGAAGGCCGGGGTCATCTCGTTGACCCAGGCGATGGCCCGCGAGCTCGGCCCGAGCGGGATCGCCGTCAACGCGGTGTGCCCGGGCACGGTCGACACCGACCTCACGAACCCGAACGGGATGCTCGCCCAGATGATGGGCGGGTCCGACGGCCTCGATGCGTTCATCGCCCGCGAGATCCCGCTCGGACGCCTGCAGACGGCCGAGGAGATCGCTGCGTCGATCTGCTGGCTGCTGTCCGACGACGCTGTGGGGGTGACGGGGGAGGCGCTCAACGTGAGCGCCGGCCAGACGATGTCATGACGACCAACCTGTTCCATCGGGGTCTGACCCCGGTGTGACAGGTTGCGAACGAAGGGGAAGCACATGGGGAAGCCGATGCACCACACCGGACGCATCGCACACGAGGGGGCCGTCGACGCCGACGGCCACATCCTCGAACCGCCCACGCTGTGGGAGGACTACATCGATCCGCAGTACCGCGATCGCGCTCTGCGGTTCCGCGTCGACGAGAACGGGTTGGAGGAGCTGGAGATCGGGGGGCAGCGCTCGCAGATGAGTCGCCGCGGCTTCCCGGCGACGCTCGGCGCGATGGGCGCCCCCGATCTGGCGGCGATCCAGAAGGACCCGGCGCGCACCTACCTCGGCGAGGCGCCGTACGGCAGCATGGACCCCGGCGAGCGGCTCGAGGTGCTCGACGCCGAGGGCCTCGACATCGCCATCCTCTACACGACGGTCGGGCTGCTGTGGGAGGCCGAGCTGAAGGACCCGGAGCTGTCGCAGGCCTACACCACCGCCTACAACCGATGGATCTGTGAGTTCTGCGCCGACTCCGACCGGCTCGTGCCGACGGCCCACCTGTCGTTGAGCGACCCGCAGGCCGCAGCGCGCGAGCTCGAACGGGCCGTCGGCGAGGGTGCCAAGGGGTGCTACGTGGCGCCGTTCACCCACGACGCCCGGCCCCTCGGCCACCCCGACAACGATCCGGTGTTCGCCGCCGCGCAAGACCTCGGCGTGCCCTTCGCCATCCATCCCACGTTCGAGCCGCAGTGGACGAAGGGCGATCGGATGGGCAGCTGGGAGAAGGTCAAGGAGCTGCGCCTCCTCGCGTCGGTCACGGCCTCCGACGGGGTGCGCCAGCAGTTCACGACGTTGTTCGACTACGCGGTGTTCGACAAGTTCCCCGGCCTGAAGGTGCTCGTGCTGGAGTCGGGCGGCGGGTGGATCGGCTACTGGCTCGACCGCATCGACGCCGTGTACGGCCATACGTTCATCGGGAGCAGGGTGCCGCTGCAGGACAAGCCGAGCGACTACTTCCGCGAGCGGTGTTGGATCAGCTGCGACCCCGACGAGCGGATGATCCCGGCGCTCGCCGAGCGCTACGGCGTCGAACGCTTCTTGTGGGCCAGCGACTTCCCGCACGCCGACCACACCCCTGAGTACGTCGACGACCTCAACGCGCTCGTCGACTCGTTCCCCGAACCCGACCGCCGCAAGTTCGTGGGCGACAACGCCCGTGCACTGTTCGGGCTCGAGGCCTGAGTGGGCGCCCGGCCGGAATCATGACGACGATGCCCGAGCGCGCACCGCAACGACGAGTGCGGATGGATCGCGACGAACGACGGTCCCAGATCCTCCAGGTGGCGGGCGAGCTGTTCGGCGAGCGGCCCTACAGCGAGGTGTCCGTCAACGACATCGCCGAGCGGGCCGGCATCGCCCGTGGGCTGATGCACCACTACTTCGGGTCGAAGCGCGAGCTGTACCTCGAGGTCGTCCGCCAGTCGGCGAGGTTGCCGCGAGTGCCGTTGCCGGACGACGACGCCCTGGCCAGCGAAGAGGCGTGGTCGTCCGCCGTCGACGGGTTCCTCGGCATGATCGGCAAGAACCCCGACCTCTGGTTGACCTCGGTCACCGTCGGCGCCGCCGAGCGCGACGACGAGGTGGCGGCGATCCTCGACGAGGCCCGCGAGATCCTCGCCGACCAGACGCTCGTGGTGATCGGCCTGGAAGATCGCGCCGACGACCCGTCGGTGCGGGCGTTCGTGCGGGCCTGGGGCGGCTTCGTGCAGGAGCTGACGGTCGAGTGGCTCGGCCGTCAGCGGATCGACGTGGAACGCGTCCGCGCCGTGATGGTGGCGACGCTCCCGCTCCTCGTCGAGCGCGTGCTGCCCGTCCTCGACGACCCGGCGTCCCCCGACGGCCCCGGCTCGTAGCGAGCTCGGGAGGATCGCACCCGCCGCGCGGGCCCCGAGATCCGGAGATCGCCGAGCAATAGGGTGACCCCGATGAGAGCATCGGTCGGAGTGGTCGTCGTCGGTGGACTGGTGCTGTCGCTGGTGGCGTGTGCCGGCGGCGATGGGAGTGCTGACCCGACCGAGGCGACCGTGACCGTGACCGCGACCGCGACCGCCGCCGACGGCACGGATGGGAGTGCCGGCACGACCGATGCCGTCGGCACGGCTGCCGCCTCCACCGAGGCACCCGAGGTGCCGGCAGCGCCCCCCGACACCACCGCCCGCGACTTCACCGAGGTCGACGGGATCATCGACGAGTTCGTCGACGTGCGCGGGCTCGAGGGCGCCGGGTTCATCGTGGTCGAGGCGGACGAAGGGGTCGTGCACGAGCACTACGCCGGCGGGTTCGGGCCGGACCGTGTTTCGTTCGTGGCGTCGTCGTCGAAGATGGTCACCGCCGGCGTGCTGATGCGGCTCCACGAGGACGGGTTGCTCGACCTCGACTCGCCCGTCGCCGACGTGGTCGGGTGGGGCACCGCCAACCCGCAGATCACGCCGGCGCAGTTGGTCTCGAACAGCTCGGGGCTCGTCGGTCTGCTCCCGGTGATCGACTTCGGGCCGTACTCGTGCCAGTGGTCGCCGGACGCGACGCTCCAGGCGTGCGCCGAGGAGATCTTCACGACGGCGGACGACGACGACGTGGTCGTTCCGCCCGACACCGAGTTCCGGTACGGCGGTGCCCAGTGGCAGGTGGCGGGCGCCGTCGCCGAGATCGCCTCGGGACGCAGCTGGGCCGATCTGATCGAGGAGATCTATGTCGAGCCGTGCGGGCTCGACGTGCTCGGCTACGGCAACCCGTTCGGGTCGATCGGTGGCACCGGCTTCGCCTATCCGGCTGGCCAGCTCGACGATCTCGACCCCGTGCGGTCCACCGGGAACCCGAACATGGAGGCCGGCATGTTCGTGACCACCGGCGACTACGCCGAGTTGCTCCTGATGCACCTGCGCGACGGGCGCTGCGATGGCGGACAGGTGATGTCGGCGGAGTCGATCGACCGTTTGCACGCCGACCGGATCGGAGAGGTGTACGACGGTGCCGCCGGACGCGACCTGGGCTACGGGATGGGCTGGTGGGTCCACCGATCGAGCGGTCACATCAGCGACTCCGGGGCGTACGGCTCGTACCCCTGGCTCGACATCGAGGACGGCTACGGCGCCTACCTCGTGATCGAGGCCGACAGCGCGACCGGCGGCCAGCTCTACGCCCGGCTGGCCGATCCGCTCGATGCCGCGATGGCGAGCGGCTGAGCCTCGGGAAGCCGTGACGTACGCTCCTGTCGGCGCCATCGTTCGGACGGCGCCGACAGGAGGATGACGATGGACCTCGGCAGCTTGATCGCCGCACTCGCACTCGGATTCGTCTGCGGCGCAGTCGCCCGCGCACTCGTGCCGGACGACGCGTTCCGCAACCTCAGCGGGTGGAGGTCGTGGGCGACCTCCACCGGGCTGGGACTGCTGGGAGCGCTGCTCGGCTACTGGATCTTCACCGGGGTCTTCGGGATCGGCGACGACGACAAGTTCGACTGGGGAGGGCTCATCGGAGCGCTCCTCGGCTCGATCCTCGTCGTGGTGGTCGCGTCGGCGATCCTCAAACGCGCCGCCAAGTAGCGGGAGACCGACGCAGGTCGGTCACGCCTTGATGGCCGAGACCTCGAACTCCAGGGTGACCTTCTCGCCGACGAGCACGCCGCCGGTCTCGAGCGCTGCGTTATAAGTGATGCCCCAGTCCTTGCGGTTGATGACCGTGCTGCCCTCGAGCCCGATGCGGATGTTGCCGAACGGGTCCTTGGCGGGGCCGGCGACCTCGAGGTCGAAGCTGACCGACTTGGTGACGCCCTTGATGGTGAGGTCGCCGGTGACGGTGTAGGTGTCGTCGTCGACCTTCGACACGCCCGTGCTGGTGAAGGTCAGCTGCGGGTGGTTCTCGATGTCGAGGAAGTCGTTGCTCCGGAGGTGTCCGTCGCGGTCGGCGTTGCGGGTGTCGATGCTGTCGACGTCGACCGTGAGCGACAGGGTCGAGTTGCCGGGCTGCTCGGCGTCGAAGTGGCCGGAGCCCTCGACCTGGTTGAAGGCGCCGCGCACCTTGGTGACCATGGCGTGGCGGACGACGAACCCGATGCGGGTGTGGGCCGGGTCGAGCGTGTAGGTGCCGGTGAGAACGGGGGAGGTGGTAGTTGACATATCACCAGAGTACCAATTATTGATGACATGTCAACCTCTCGTGCCTACACTGGTCCCATGAGCGACGTGCGTTGGCTCGACGACGACGAGAAGGCGGCCTGGAAGCACCTGCAGTTGATGAACCTGCAGCTCGCCGCCCACCTCACCCGCGAGCTGGCCGCGGACGGGCTCTCGTACCAGGACTACCTGGTGCTCGCCGCCCTGAGCGACGCGCCCGACGGGCGCGCCAGGCCGGGCGAGCTGGGCGTCGGGATGGGCTGGGAGAAGAGCCGGCTCTCGCACCACCTGCGGCGGATGGAACAGCGCGGGCTGGTCCGGCGGGAGACGTGCCCTTCCGACCAGCGCGGTTCGTTCGTCGCCTTCACCGACGAAGGGCGGCGGGCGATGGAGCTCGCTGCACCGGGTCACGTCGCGGTCGTCCGACGGCAGTTCGTCGACCTGCTGACGCCCGAGCAACTGGCGACACTCGACGACATCGCCACCACCGTCCTCGCCCATCTCCCGGGCGACGACGTCTGCACCGAGTGAGCCGCGTTCAGTCCTTCGGACGCAGCCCGGCGCGCTCGACGAGGTGCGGGGCCAGCGGCTGATAGCCGTGGTGATCGGTGCCGAACGTGCCGGTCCCTCCCGTCAGCGAGCGCAGGTCGATCGCGTACCGGAGGATCTCCGAGGTCGGGACGAGCGCCTCGATCATCGTGAGACCGTCCTCGCCCGTCTCGGTGGACTGCACCTGCGCCCGGCGCGAGTTGAGATCGCCCAGCACGTCACCCTGGTGATCGCTGGGTACCTGGACACGGATCGTGCTGATCGGTTCGAGCACGTCGACCCCGACCTTGGCGATCGCCTCGCGCAAGGCGAGTGAACCGGCGATCTTGAAGCTCATCTCGGACGAGTCGACGGAGTGGTACCGGCCGTTGGTGCAGACCGCGCGCACGTCGACGAGCGGGTAGCCGTACACGCCACCGGTGCGCATCGCCTCCTCGATGCCCGCGCCGACGGCGGGGATGAGGTTGCGCGGGATCGCGCCGCCGGTGACCTCGCTGTCGAACTCGAAGCCCGCCCCGCGGGCGAGCGGTTCGAACCGCACGCTGGCGACACCGAACTGGCCGTGACCGCCCGTCTGCTTCTTGTACTTGCCCTCGGTCTCGGCGCCCGCGGCGAGCGTCTCGCGGTACGCCACCCTGACGTCGTCGATCTCGACCTCGACACCGGCGCGGGCGACCCGCGCCAGGGCGGTGCGCACGTGGTTCTCCCCTCCGCCGCGCAGCACGGTCTGCTGGGTCGAATCGTCGTGGTCGACGCGCAGCGTCGGGTCTTCGAGCATCAGGCGACGGAGCGCCGTGGCGAGACGGTCCTCGTCGGCCTGGGCCTTGGCGGCGATCGCCACCCCGTACACCGGTGACGGCAGGCTCGGCGTCGGCACCCGCATGGCGCCCGACTCGGACAGCGTGTCGCCGGTGCGTGTGTCGTCGAGCTTGGTCACCGCGCCGATGTCGCCCGCCACCAGTTGCGCCACGGCCCGGTTGGACGGACCCATCGGCGACACGAGCTGATGCAGCCGCTCGCGATCGCGGGTGCGTGCGTTGACGAGCTGCTGGTCGGCGCGCACCGTGCCCGACACCACCTTGAAGAAGGAGATCTGCCCGACGAACTCGTCGATCGTGGTCTTGAACACGATCGCCGCCGTCGGCCCGTCGGGGTCGGGGAGCACGTCGATCGTCCGCTCGCCGTCGCCGATGGCGGTCGGCCCGCGGTCGCCCGGCGCGGGTCCCACCCGGCAGATGAACTCGGCCAGCGCGTCGGCGCCGATCGGCGCCGTCGCCGACCCGCAGAGCACCGGGAAGATCGTGGCGTCGTCGACGGCATCGTGCAGGAGACGTTCGATCTCCTCGACGGAGGGTTCGTTGCCCTCGAGGTAGCCCTCGAGCAACCGGTCGTCGCGCTCGATCACGTCCTCCACCAGGTGCTCGTGCTCCGCCCGTTCGGCACCGGCGATGTCGTCGGGTAGGTCGGCGTCCTCCTTCTGGCCGCTGTCGTACATGAAGGCGCGATCGGTGAGCACGTCGGCGAGCCCGTGGAAGCTCGACTCCGCGCCGATCGGGAGCTCGATCGGGTCGGTGTGTGAGCCGAACGCCGCCCGCACGTCGGCCATCGCGCGGTCGAACGACGAGTGCTCGCGGTCGAGCTTGTTGATGAACACGAGCCGGGGGAGCTGCTGTGCGTCGGCGTGCCGCCACAGGACGCGATCCTGCGCCTGCACGCCGGCGACCCCGTCGATCACGAACACCGCGAGGTCGGCGACCGTCATCGCCATCAGCGCGTCGCCGCGGAAGTCCGGGTCGCCCGGCGTGTCGAGCAGGTTGATCCGATGGTCACCCCAGTCGAAGCACGAGACGGCGAGCGCCAATGACTGCTTGCGCTCCTGTTCGTCCGGGTCGCTGTCGGCGACGGTGGTCCCGGCGTCGACCGACCCCATCCGCTCGATGACGCCGGCGCGGAACAGGAGTGCCTCGGCGAGGCTCGTCTTGCCGCTGCCGTGGTGCCCGACGAGCACCACGTTGCGGATCCGTTCGACCGTCCCCATGCCACAGCCCCCTGTCGACGTCGGTCCGCCACAGTCTCCCCGCTCGGCGGTCGTCGCGCAATGGGGCGTCGAGCCGACGGCCCCGCCGACCAGCGGCGCCCGGTCGGCGAGTCCGCGATGATGGGACGATGGCGTTCCGCACGATCATCGAGCCGTTCCGCATCCACTCGGTCGAACCGCTCGTGATGACCACGCCCGAACAGCGTCGAGGCCATCTGGAGGCGGCCGGGCACAACCTCTTCGCACTGCGCGCGGAGGACGTCCTGATCGACCTGCTGACCGACTCTGGCACGGGAGCGATGTCGCGCGACCAGTGGGCGGCGGTGCAGCGTGGCGACGAGAGCTACGCGGGCTCGCCGTCGTGGTTCCGGTTCCTGGAGAGCGTGCAGGACCTGTTCCCGTTCGAGCACGTGATCCCCACCCACCAGGGCCGTGCCGCGGAGAAGATCCTGTTCACCGTGCTCGGTGGTGCGGACAAGATCGTCCCCAACAACACCCACTTCGACACGACGCGAGCGAACGTGGAGTACACCGGGGCCACCGCCGTCGACCTCGTGATCCCGGAGGGGCGCGACCCGTCGTCGCTGCACCCCTTCAAGGGGAACATGGACCTCGGCGCCCTCGAAGCGCTGCTCGCCACCGACGGCGATCGCGTGCCGGTCGTGTTCGTCACGATCACGAACAATTCCGGTGGCGGCCAGCCCGTGTCGCTCGCCAACCTGCGCGGCGTGCGCGAGCTCTGCGACCGCTTCGGAACGCCGTTGTTCCTCGACGCCTGCCGGTTCGCCGAGAACGCGTGGTTCATCCGCCAGCGCGAGGAGGGCCAGGGACATCGGGACGTGGCCGACATCGTCCGCGAGGTGGCGTCGCTCGCCGACGGGATGACGATGAGCGCCAAGAAGGACCCGCTCGGCAACATCGGCGGCTGGCTGGCGCTGAACGACGACGCGCTCGCCGAGCAGTGCCGCACCCTGCTGATCCTCACCGAGGGCTTCCCGACGTACGGCGGGCTGGCGGGTCGCGATCTCGACGCGCTCGCCCAAGGCCTGCGCGAAGCGGTGCAGCACGACTACCTGCAGTACCGGACCAGGTCGACCGCGTACCTCGGCGAGGCGCTGCTCGCCGCCGGGATCCCGGTCGTGCAGCCGATCGGCGGCCACGCCGTGTACCTCGACGCCGGCGCCTTCCTGCCGCACATCGCCCCGCTCGAGTTCCCCGGCCAGGCGTTGGCCGCCGCACTGTACGAGGTGGGCGGGGTGCGCGGCTGCGAGATCGGGTCGGTGATGTTCGGCCTCCAGCCCGACGGCACCGAGCAGGCCGCGGCGATGGAGCTGGTCCGCCTGGCGATCCCCCGACGGACCTATACGCAGAGCCACATCGACTACGTCATCGAGGTCTGCGAGCAGGTCGCCGCCGACCGCGACCGCTTGCGCGGGTACCGCATCACGAGCGTCGCCCGGCGAGCCGGCAGCACGCGCATGCCGGACTCGATCA
>CAYGLH010000010.1:0-11481 GCA_964350535.1 uncultured Ilumatobacteraceae bacterium | reverse complement strand
GCCCCCCGGCCGCTCCGCCACTTCACCGCGACGTTCGCCCCGTTCGGGTAGACCACGACGGGCGGCGGCGCGCCCTGACGCGACTTCGCTCGTCGACGGCATCGATGGGTACGGTCGTCGGCCGTGCGTCTCCACACCGTCCGCGCCGGCGACGGCCCTCCGATCGTGTTCGTCCACGGGCTCGGCACGTCCACCGAGACCTGGGCACAGTGCATGCGCCTGCTCGGCGACCGGTACACGGTGGTCGCCGTCGATCTGTTGGGTCACGGCGCCTCGCCCGTGCCCGACGACCCGGCCGAGTACACGCGTGATGCGATGCTCACCGAGCTCGACGAGCTGATCGCCGAGCTGCGCGACGACACCGGCATCCGGCCCGTGCTCGTCGGCCACTCGCTCGGCGGCTACCTGGCGCTCGCCCACGCGGCCACTCGGCCGGCCGTCACCAGCGGCATCGTCGTGCTCAACACCGGGCCGGGCTTCCGCGACGCCGACAAGCGCGAGCAATGGAACGCGATGACCCGTCGCAACGCGCACCGCTTCGGCATCCCCGAGCAGGTCACGAACCTCAACCTGCAGGAGGACTCCGTGGTGATGGAGCGTTTGGCCGAGATGTCCACACCGACGCTGGTCCTCGTCGGCAGCGAGGACCGTCCCGAGTACACCGGGTCCGCTCAGTACCTCGAGCGCAAGATGCCCGACGCCCGCTACGTGCTCGTCGACGGCGGCGGGCACTCGATGCACGAGGACTCGCACGCCGCCGAGGTGGCCACGCTGATCGCCGAGTTCGTCGACGGCATCGACGGCATCGGCGGACGACCTCGCTGAACGACCCGCGCGGCCGCTCCGATACGGTCCGGGACCGTGAAGTTCTCGGTCTGGCCCAACCCGTCGCGCGCTCCCCAGGAGGTGCTCGACCTCGCCCGGTTCGCCGACGACGAGGGATGGCACGGCATCTGGTACGCCGACCACTACATGGAGAACACCGGCACCGACGAGGTGAAGTCGGGCGACGTCCACGAGTGCTGGTCGATGCTCGCCGCGATCGGCGCGGTCACCAGCCGGGTACGGCTCGGACCACTCGTGGCCCCCACCTCGGTGCATCACCCGGCCCTGCTCGCCAACCGGGCGGCGACGATCGACCGCATCAGCGACGGCCGTTTCGTGCTCGGCCTCGGAGCCGGCTGGCAGATCAACGAGCACCACGCGTACGGGATCGAGCTGGAGGCGCCGGGCACGCGCGTGTCGCGGTTCGAAGAGGCGGTCACGGTCGTCCGCTCGCTGCTCGACGAGGACCGCACCGACTTCGCGGGCGAGCACTACACGTTCGTCGACGCGGCGTGCGACCCGAAACCCGTGCAGTCGCCGCTGCCGATCCTCGTCGGCACCGGCAGCCCGCGGATGCTGCGGATCACGGCGCGCCTCGCCCAGGAGTGGAACACCTGGGGCAACCCCGACACCGCCATCGCCACGCTCGACAAGCTCCGCGCGGCGTGTGAGGCGGAAGGGCGCGATCCGGCGACGTTCCACACCACCGCGCAGGCGCTCGTGTTCATGACCACCGACGAGAAGACGCTCGAGTTCGTCACCACCGGCGATCTCGGCGAACGCTCGGTGGCCGGCTCGAACGAGCAGCTCGTCGACCAGCTCGGGCGCTACCAGGACGCGGGCTTCGACGAGTTCGTCGTGCCCGACTTCACCATCGGCGACACGTTCGAGGCCCGTCTCGACGCCTACCGCACCTTCCAGGCCGAGGTCGCCGCCAAGCTCTGACGAGCCCCCGCACCGCAAGCAGCGCTCAGGCGACCACCTCGTCGACGGCGATCTCCGCCGTCGACTGCCGTCGCTGGTCGTGGACGATCGCTCCGAGTGCGCTGATCACCACCCCCATCGCCAGCGCCTGCATCCACGTGATCGTCTCGCCGAGGAACGCCCACGCCAGCAGTGCCGAGAACACCGGGATCAGGAGGGTGAACGTCGAGCCGACCCACAGCGGGATCCGCACCAGCGACCAGTTCATGAGCACGTGGCCGACGATGCCGGAGCCGATCGTCATCGCCAGCAACCACCCCCAGCTGGCGGCGGACGGCATCGACATGTCCTGGCCGAAGGCGAACGCCAGTGGGATGCAGATCGCCGCGGTCCAGACCGCCGTGCCAGCGGTGAACTCGGTGGAGGTGATGCGGCGTCGTGACTCCTTCGAGGCGATGAAGTAGGCGCTCCACGAGAACATCGCGCAGACCGCGAGCAGGTCGCCGCGCAGGCTCTGGTCACCCGAGTCGGGACCGCTGAGCACCACGACGAAGGCGCCGGCGATTGCCACCAGCGACCACAATGCATCGCGACCGCGGATCCGCTCGCCGAAGAATCGGGCGGCGACCACGCCGACCACCACCGGCTGGAGCGACCCGATGATCGTGGCGTTGACGATCGAGGTCTCCTTCACCGCCGAGAAGAAGAAGGCGATGTCGGCACCGAGGGCGAGGCCACCCCACAGCGAGGCCCGCAGCGCCCGCAGCGACATCGGCGTCCGCCGGAGCCACATGAAGACGCAGATGGCGACGGCGAAGATCGTGAAGCGGTACGCGCCGGTGGCGAGGCCGCCCATGTCGATGTGCTTCGCGATGACCGTGCCCGTGGACCACGCGCACACCGCGATGGTGGCACCGGTGAGACCGCGCGAGACGTCGCCCAGATCCTCGGTGGCATCGGCGGCGGAGGTGCTCACGAGCGCAACGTAGCGCTCACCCGCGGCGCGTCCGGTAGCCGGGACGCGGCCGCCGCGCCGACCGTGCAGACCGCCGCCGACAGCACGAACACGGCGGTGAACGAACCGGTGGCGTCGGCGATCGCACCCCCGATCTGTGGCGAGACCATCTGCGCCATGCCGAACGCCAGGGTCGCTGCGCTGAATGCAGGCCCGTAGGTGTCGACGTTCGTCTCGTCGACGATGTGGGCGATGATCATCGCCGGCATGCCGGAGAACATCAGCCCGGCGCCGATCGCGCCGAGCGCGACCCACGGCTGGACGCCGGTGAGGATGAGCAGTGCCGAGGCGGCGAAGATCATGAACGCCGCGGTCAGGGTGACCCGCCGTCCGATCCGATCGGAGAGCGGACCGAGGGTCAGCCCGCCGAGCACGGTCGACGCGCCGATGATCGAGAACATCGCCGCCGCGTGGTCGGACGAGAAGCCGGCGTCGTCCTCCAGTCGGGCGACGATGAAGCCGATCACCAGGATGTAGGCGAACCCGAACGCCGTGTAGGCGATCGTCGCCGGCACCCAGGCGCGCACGGTGCGCAGGGCGCCGAAGCCGCCGAGTCCGCCCGCCACCGACGGTCGGTCGCCGTGGCTGCGGAGGAAGGCGAACACGCCGATGACGACGGCGACGGCGATGCCGAACTCGATGCGGTACAGGGTCTGCCAGGTGTCGGGTGTGTCGCTGTGGCGATCGAGGAAGGCCGCCATCTGGCCGGCGAACACGATGCCGGTGCCGATCCCGGACCCGATCAGACCGGCCGCCATGCCGACGCGCTTGGGCGGGAGGGCGCGGGCGACGATGGCGGGCGACGGGATCCAGATGATCGCGCCACCGATGCCCATCGCGATCAACGCCAGTGCGAGGACGGGGCCGCTCGGCGCGACGGCGGCGATCCCGAGTGCCGTCGTCGAGGTGAGCACGCCGATCCGGACGAGCCCGACCAAGGTGACGCGCGAGGCGGCCCACGACACCGCGAGGGTGCCGACGAGGTAGGCGGTCACGTTGAGCGTGCCGAAGAAGCCGGCGAGAGTGTTGGAGCCGCCGAGGAGATCGTCGCGGGCGTCGGGCAACACGACGCCCCACGTGAAGCGTCCGAACGCCTGGGCGACGCACGCCGACGCCATGATCATGGCGACGACGACCCAGACGCGTTCGCCGGGAACGGTGCGCACCCTTGGTTCGGACGTCGTGCGGCTCACGTCGGCCTCATGTGGGCAGGCTAGGGAACGGGCCTGCGCCGCCTCCGGCTCAGCGCTGTCCGGCGGCCATGTAGAACCACAGCGGCGTCGGCGCGCCCTGCTCCTTCAGGGCGGCCCGGGCGGCCATCAGCGTCGCGCCGGCCTCGGTCGCGGAGTGGAACCACTCTTCGGCGGCGCGCGCCCCCGGCGGTGGCCCGTCCACCAGTTCCAGCCCCGCCTCCACGTAGTAGTTGCGGATGTCGTGGGCGACGGCGATCGGTGACACCGGCACGGGATCGTCCTTCCAAGATGCGCCGTTCACCCAGCGGTCGAGGGTCGCCAGCACGTCGGGCACGCCGTCGGCGTCCACGGCCTTGCCGACCGCCGTGGCGCCGTCGCGCGCGGCGACCGCCCGGTCGTAGGCGGCGCGCAGGCCGCGGGCCTCGTCGACCGCCGGGGGCAGGTTCGGGTCGAAGCGCGGTGGGATGGCGCAGGCTATCGGTGTCTCCTCGGCGACGATCACCTCGGGGTAGGTGTCGAGCACCGGTTCGTCGGCGTCGAGCAACCTCAGCGCGCGGCGCAGCACGTCGGTCTGGAAGTCCGGATCGTCAGGCTTCCCGAGCGGCCGCCCGAGCGGGAACTCGCAGTACAGCGCCCGAGGTGGTTGCATCCGCTCGGCGACCTCGCGGATCGAAGCCAGTGAGATCGTCGCCAGACCGGCGGCCTCGAGGACGTGGGCGAGCGTACACACGGTACGCGTGCAGAGCGGTCAAACCGGGGTGAGGATGACGACGTCGACGCCGTCGGCCTTCAGCTGCTCGGCGCAGCGCGGGGCAGTGTCGAGGCGGACCTCGGCGACCGTGTCCGGCTGGTTCCCGGCGAACGCGAAGTGGCGCGGGGCGACGTCGCCGATCGTCCCGTCGGCGGCCAGCCCCTCGAGGCGGTCGATCGGGTACACGGTGTTGATGTCGAGGGCGAAGCCGCTGCGGTCGAAGTTCGGGCTCCAATGGCTCATCACGAGCGCCCGATCGGCGCGGTCCAGCGCCCGGAACCCCGTGTCGCCGGTGGTGAAGGGGTCGTCGTCGGGGCGGTGCAGCGCGGCGGTGGTCACGATCGCCACCCGTGCCTCGGACAGCGGCGTGGTCAGACGCGTGAACGCCGGATCGTCGAACTCTGGTACGGGCATCGACGCCGCGGAGGCGCGCATCATCTCATCGCCGGTCATGGGCGCCGAGTCTGGCCGACGCCGGTGCGCGCCGTCGATCCGAGCCCCGTGAGCCGAGAGCTACAGTCGTCCCGATGTGGGCCATCCGCGCCGCGTCGGTGTTCGACGGGTCGCGGATCGCCGAGCGGCCGACCGTGATCGTGGACGACGACCGGATCGCCGCCGTCGGGGCCGACGTGCCCGAGTCGATGCACGTCGTCGACCTCCCGGGTTCCACGGTGCTGCCCGGCTTGGTCGACATCCACCAACACTTGTGCTTCAACGGCGACGGGACGCTCGAGGAGCAGGTGGCGCCGTTCTCCGACGCCGACCTCGCCGAGCGCGCCCGCCGCAACGCCCGCCGCGCGCTCGAGGGCGGCGTGACCACGGTGCGCGACCTCGGCGACCGCGGTTTCGTCAGCCTCGACCTGCGCAACGATCCGGACCTCCCGCACATCGTGGCGGCCGGACCGCCCGTCACGCTGCCGGGTGGCCACTGCTGGTACCTGGGCGGTGAGTGCGACGGCGATGCAGCGCTGCTGGCGGCGGTCGACGAGCGCGTCGCCAACGGCTGCGACGTCGTCAAGATCATGGTCACCGGCGGCGCGCTCACACCGACGTACCCGCTGTGGAAGTCGCAGTTCAGCGTCGGGCAGGTGCGGATGATGGTCGAGCGCGCCCACGCTGCCGGCCTGTCCGTGGCGGCGCACTGTCACGGCGTCGCCGGCATCGCCGATGCCGTCGCGGCGGGCGTCGACACGATCGAGCACTGCTCGTTCTTCACCGACGCGTCCGAGGCGCACCCGGCCGAGGACCTGCTCGCCGCGCTCGCCGCGTCGGACGTGACGGTGTCCGCCACGTTGGGGTCGCTCCCCGGCCGGGTCTACCCGCCGATGTGGGCCCAGGCGGTCGGCACGATCCGCGCCGCCTTCGGGCGCATCCACGACCTCGGCGGCAGCGTGGTCGGCAGCACCGATGCCGGCATCGGGCCCTTCAAGCCGCACGACGTCATGCCGTACGCGCTCGCCGACCTGATCGACTGCGGGTTGTCACCCCTGGCCGCGCTCGCCGCGATGACCAGCGCTCCCGCGACCGCGGTCGGCCTCCGCGACCGGGGTCGACTGGTGCCCGGCGCCGCCGCCGACCTCATCGCCGTGAGGGGCGATCCGCTCGCCGATCCCGCTGCGCTCGTCGACGTCACGCACGTCTGGCGCGCCGGGGCACCGGTTCGCCGGTCATCCGAGCCGATGCCGTGAACATCCTCCGGCGAGCGGCCTTCGAGATGTGCACGAGCTCGCGGCGGCTCCGCATCCTCGGTGTCAGACGAGCTCGCGGACGCGGGCGAGCAGCACCTCGATGGCCGGCTTGTTGAGCCCACCTTCGGGGATGATCACGTCGGCGTAGCGCTTGCTCGGCTCGACGAAGCGCTCATGGCTGGGCCGGACGGTCTCCAACCACTGTTCGATCACGCTCTCGGTGGTGCGGCCACGCTGCGACACGTCGCGCCGGAGGCGCCGGATCAACCTGATGTCGGGCGCGGTGTCGACGAAGATCTTGAGATCGAACCGGTCGCGCAGCGTCCGATCCCACAGGACCAGGATCCCGTCGACGACGACGATGCGGTTCGGCTCGACCATGCGCGTCTTGCCGCTGCGGTTGTACAGCTCGTAGTCGTACACGGGGACCGGGACCGAGGCGCCGTTCTGCAAGGCGGCGAGATGATCGTTGAGCAGCGGCCAGTCGAAGGCGTCGGGATGGTCGTAGTTGATCTGCTGGCGCTGCTCGAGGTCGAGGTCGTCGGCGGCGACGTAGTACGAGTCGAGCTCGACCAGCGAGAGGTGCTCGACGCCGGTCAGTTCGACGAGGCGTTCGGAGATCGTGGTCTTGCCCGAACTGCTGCCCCCGGCCACGCCGATCATGAACGGTCGCTCTGCCACGCAGCGACGATACCTGGGGAGATGTGAGCAGGAATGTGCCTGGGTGCTTGTAATCCGCCCGAGCGAGCGGCCAGGCTGTCGGCAATGCTCAGTGAACGCCACGCGGCCATGCTCGACTTCGAACGTTCGTGGTGGAACAACGACGAGCCGCGTGAGCAGGTGATCAGGGCGCGCTTCCAATGCTCGCCCGAGGAATATCATGCGGAGCTGACACAGGTGCTCGACGACCCCGCTGCGCTGGACCACGACCCGCTCGTGGTCCGCCGACTGAAGCGGCTCAGGCTTCGGGCACGCAAGGCGCGGCGTGACGGTGTCGCGTCGACGGGCACAGGGGAAGGCCAACACGCATGAGCAACGAAGAACCCACGACCGGACAGGGAAGCACCCGCCGGCCCGCACGCCAGGGCGTCGGCGGATCACCCGTCGGCTCCACGCTGAGCATCGTGCTGGCCGTGGTCGCCGTCATCGCTGGGTTCCTCATCCTGCGCAACATCACCGACGACGGCGGGTCCGGCTCGAGCTCGTCGATCGACACCCCCACCGAGGACGCGGAGGACGTCACCTCCACCTCGAACCTCCTGCCCGCCACGACCGCGATCCCGACGACCACCCAGTTCCAGGTGGTCACCGAGGGTGCCACCGTCGTGGTCGCCAACGCCAGCCGTGTCGGCGGCTCCGCGGGTCGGATGACCGACACGCTCGAACTGGCCGGGTTCACGATGGGGACGCCGACCAACTCGCCGGAAGAGCTCGACGAGTCGGTGGTGTACTACGACCCGTCGGTCGCCGACGCGCAGGTCGTCGCCGAATCGGTGGCCTACACGATGGGCGACGTCGAGGTGGCCGAGGTCCCCGACCCGATCCCCACCGAGGACGGCACGCTCGGCGATGGTCAGGTGTTGGTGCTGCTCGGCAAGAACCAGGCCGACAAGACGCTCGAGGAGCTCCGCCCGGACGACGAGGCGACACCAGCCACCGGTTCGGCACCCGAGCCGAGTGGTGGCGACACCGGCACCGAGACCGACACGGGCACCGAGACCGAGACCGGCACCGAGACGGACACCGGCACCGAGACCGACACGGGCACCGAGACGGAGACCGACGGCACCACCGGCTGACCCACCCGCTGCCCCCCGGCCAGGGTTTTGCGGGTCCGATGTTGGGCTGCGAGACCGTGATCGGTCCCGCAAACTGAAGACCAGGGTGTGCGGGTCGGATGTTGGGCTGTGCGACCGTGATCGGTCCCGCAAAGTCAGAGGTCGTCGGCGAGGAGCGAACGGACGGCGAGCTCGACGCACCGTTTGGGCTCGGCCATCGCCTGATCGAGGCCGAACCGGTCCGCCAACGACACGACGCGGAGCGCGTCAGGGGGCGTCGTGCCGGGAGCGACGGCGCCGACGACCGCGGCGACCGGGATCCCGTCGTCGCCGGCGATGTCCACCACGCCGCCGACCACCTTGCCGGCGAAGCTCGTGTCGTCGAGGAGTCCCTCGCCGGTGATCACGAGATCGGCGCCGGCGAGATGGTCGAACAGGTCGAGCTCGTCGGCGACCAGCTCGACGCCGGGGATCAGCCGCCCGCCGACGGCAGCGAGCGCGCCGCCGAGCCCGCCTGCGGCCCCGCTGCCCGCGATCTCGGTGACGTCGATCCCGAACTCGTCCTCGTACATGTCGGAGAGCCGTTCGAGGCGGTTCTCGAGGAGGCGCACCTGCGCGGGCGTGGCGCCCTTCTGCGGGCCGAAGATCTCGGCCGCGTCGAGGAAGCGCGTCGTCACGTCACACGCCACCAGCAGCTCCACGTTCTGGAGCCGGGCGATGCCGGAGATCGACCGCAGTGCACCGAAACCCCCGTCGGTGGTGGCCGACCCTCCGAGCCCGACGATGATCCGCTTGGCGCCGGCGTCGAGCGCCTTGTCGATCAGCTCGCCGGTACCGGCGGTGCTGGCGGTCAGCGGGTCGTTGCCCGTCGCACCACCGGCCACCACCAGGCCGCTGGCCCGGGCCATCTCGATCACCGCCACCCCGCGCGAGAAGCGCCACTCGGCGCGGACGGCGTCGCCGAGCGGACCGGTCACGAGCGACTCGCGGTTGGCGCCGCCGAGCGCCTCCAGCAGGCCGTCGCCGCCGTCGGCCATCGGCACCTCGACGCAGTCGATCCCCAGCTCCCAGCAGGCGTGACCGATCGCCGTCGCCACCTCGGCGGCCGCGAGCGTGCCCTTGAACTTGTCGGGCGCGGCGACGACCTTGCCGATCCGTTGCTTCGCCGCTCGCGTCATCGGACGACACTGTGGCACGAGTCGCCATTCCCGACCTTGCAGGTAGGGTTTCGGACATGGCAGTGACCGTCCGAATCCCCACCACGATGCGCCCGCTGACCGGCGGCGAGAAGCAGGTCTCGCTCGAGCCCGGGTCGCTCTCGGAGGTCATCGCCTCCCTCGAGGCCGCGCATCCGGGGATGGGCGATCGGCTGCTCGACGAGGACGGCACCCTCCGCAAGTTCGTCAACGTGTTCGTCGACGACGACGACGTCCGCTACCTCGACGGGCTCGACACCAAGGTCGACGACGGCATCACCGTGTCGATCATCCCCGCCGTCGCCGGCGGCTGACGAGCCCCGCCGCCCAACCTGTTACGAAGGTGTCAGGCACCGATGTAACAGGTTGGGGGACGACATGACCATTCACATCGAGGACGAGGGCTCCGTTCGGACGATCACGATCGACCGTCCCGAGGTCCGCAACGCCGTCGACGGCCCGACCGCCGCAGCCCTCTTCGAGGCGTTCACCGAGTTCGACGACGCCCCCGACCTGTCGGTGGCGATCCTCACCGGCGCCGGCGGGACGTTCTGTGCCGGCGCCGACCTGCACGCCATCTCGGACGGCCGGGGCAACCGCGTCGACGACGTGCCCGCCGACGAGATCGTGGGCTCGATCGGGCCGATGGGGCCGACGCGGATGCTGCTCGACAAGCCGGTGATCGCCGCGGTCGAAGGGTTCGCGGTCGCCGGCGGCATCGAACTGGCCTGCTGGTGCGACCTGCGCGTCGCCGCGCGCGACGCCACGTTCGGGGTCTACTGCCGCCGGTGGGGCGTCCCACTGATCGACGGCGGCACGATCCGGCTGCCGCGCCTGATCGGTCAGTCCCGGGCGCTCGACCTGATCCTCACCGGCCGTGGTGTGTCGGGCGAGGAAGCCGAGCGGATCGGGCTCGCCAACCGGGTCGCCGAACCCGGCGAGGCGCTGTCCGTGGCAGGCGAACTGGCGGCGCAACTGGCGGCGCTCCCACAGCACTGCCTGCGCAGCGACCGGCGCTCCGCCCACGAGCAGTGGTCCCTCGACCTGGGTGCGGCCCTGTCGCGCGAGACGGTGCTCGGCCTCGACACGATCCGTTCGGGCGAGACGCTCGAGGGTGCATCGCGCTTCGCCTCGGGAGCGGGCCGCCACGGTGCCCCGGCCTGACGGCCGCGTGAACCCCGATGACCGGGGACCGAACATTCCTCCACGGACCGCTGCCGCTGTTGCCTCGCTAGCACTCTCGGCCGTAGAGTGCTAGCGACGGTCGACGTGGCCTGCCGCTGGGTGCGGCGACCCGGCGTCGTCGACGAACCACCACCCGTCAACCACGTCCAACGGAGGACACCACGATGGCGAAGATGATCGCGTTCGACAGCGAGGCGCGCCGCGCGCTCGAGTCGGGGATGAACCAACTGGCCGACGCCGTGCGCGTCACGCTCGGCCCCAAGGGCCGCAACGTCGTGCTCGACAAGAAGTGGGGCGCCCCCACGATCACCAACGACGGCGTCTCGATCGCCAAGGAGATCGAGCTCAAGGACCCCTACGAGAAGATCGGTGCCGACCTCGTCAAGGAGGTCGCCAAGAAGACCGACGACGTCGCCGGCGACGGCACCACGACCGCCACCGTCCTCGCCTGGTCGATGGTCCGCGAAGGCCTGCGCAACCTCGCCGCGGGTGCCAACCCGATGGGCCTCAAGCGCGGGATCGAGGCCGGAGTCGCCGCCGGGTCGGCGGCGATCCTCGATGCCGCCGCCGAGGTCGACTCGAAGGGGCAGATCGCCCAGGTCGCGTCGATCTCCGCCGCCGACAGC
This sequence comes from uncultured Ilumatobacteraceae bacterium, assembly GCA_964350535.1. Lineage (GTDB taxonomy): Bacteria > Actinomycetota > Acidimicrobiia > Acidimicrobiales > Ilumatobacteraceae > CAYGLH01. The sequence continues at coordinate 300 of CAYGLH010000010.1, read as the reverse complement.
GAGATCGGCGAGATGATCTCCGCCGCCATCGACAAGGTCGGCAAGGACGGCGTCATCACCGTCGAGGAGGGCCAGACCTTCGGGATCGAGATGGATCTCGTCGAGGGCATGCGCTTCGACAAGGGCTACCTGTCGCCCTACATGGTCACCGACACCGAGCGCATGGAGGCATCCTTCGAGGACGCCTACCTGCTCTTCGTCTCGTCGAAGATCAGCGCCATCCGCGACCTCGTGCCCGTGCTCGAGAAGGTGATGCAGAGCGGTCGCCCGCTCATCATCATCGCCGAGGACGTCGAAGGC
>CAYGLH010000009.1:16947-27417 GCA_964350535.1 uncultured Ilumatobacteraceae bacterium | reverse complement strand
CCTGCCGGTCATCACCTTCCTCAACAAGCTCGACCGACCCGGCATGGAACCACTGGAACTGCTCGACCAGATCGAGGAACAGATCGACCTGCGGCCGACGCCCGCCACGTGGCCGGTGGGGTCGCACGGCGACCTGCGCGGCGTGATCGATCGGCGCGCCGGCATCTTCACCCGGTTCACCCGCACCGCTCGGGGCTCGCAGATCGCGCCCGAGGAGGATGTCGAGGCGACGCGCGCCGCCGACGAGGAGGGCGCGGCGTGGACCAAGAGCGTCGACGAGACCGAGCTCCTCGACGCCATCGGCGCCGATGTCGACCTCCCGTCGTTCCTCGCCGGTGAGTCCACACCCGTCTTCGCCGGCTCGGCGCTGACGAACTTCGGCGTGCGCCATCTGCTGGATGCGATCGTCGACCTCGCCCCGGCCCCGGCTCCCCGTGTCGACCGGGACGACAAGCCGCGCCATCTCGACGAGCCGTGTTCGGCGTTCGTGTTCAAGGTGCAGGCCAACATGGACCGCAACCATCGCGATCGCATCGCTTTCGCCCGCATCTGTTCGGGCAAGTTCGACCGCGGCATGGTGCTCACCTGCGCCCGCACGGGCCGACCCTTCGCCACGAAATACGCTTCCACGGTGTTCGGCGCCGAGCGCACCACGATCGACGAGGCCTTTCCCGGCGACGTGGTCGGCCTCGTCAACGCCACCGGCCTCAACATCGGCGACACGCTGTTCGACGAGACCGGGTCGGCGGTGGAGTTCCCGGCGATCCCGCAGTTCGCGCCGGAGGTGTTCGCGACGGCACGGCCGAAGGACACCGGCAAGTCCAAGCAGTTCCGCAAGGGAGTCGACCAGCTGGACGAGGAGGGTGTCGTCCAGGTGCTGAAGGACCCCGACTGGGGTGACGCCTCCCCCGTGCTCGCCGCGGTGGGCCAGCTGCAGTTCGACGTGTTCGCCAACCGGCTCGACGTCGAGTTCAACGCGCCGAGCGAGTTGTCGCCGGCGCCGTACCAGGCGATCCGGCTGACCGACCGCGAGTCGGCGGACGCACTGCGCGAGAAGCCCGGGGTCCGCATCCTGGCGCGGCGCGACGGTGCGCTGGTCGCCCTCTTCGAGAACAAGTACGCGCTCGCCCGGATCGAGCAGAACGAGCCGGAACTGACGCTCGACCACATCATCGCGGGCTGAGTCCGCGTTGGCGATCGGCGGCGCGTCTATCGTCGTCGGACATGGCACCCCGACCGGCTGTCCGTCGCGTCGTCGCAGCGGTGGCGCTGACGACCTCGCTGTTCGCCCTGGCTCCGCTGAGCGCATCGGCCACGACGCCCGAACCGATTCCCGACACCGGGGGCGCCGACACGAGCGGCGGTGACACGACACCCGTCACGGTCACGACGCCGGCCTCACCCCCTGTCACGACGCCCGACAACGGCGGCGACGATGATGTGCCGTGGCCGTTGATCATCGCCGGCGGTGCGGCGCTGATCGCACTCATCGCGCTGATCGCGGCCATGTCGCGACGCAAGCCGGCGCCGCCCACCGCGACCGTCCAGCCCACCGCCGGGGCGCCGTCGCACCACAACCAGGCGGCCCAGGACCGGGGCTACGCGCTCGGATCGGCGCAGTGGGTGCACGACAACTTCACGATGGAGTTGCTCTCCGCCACGCCCGAGGCGGCGCAACGCCGGTGGAACACCGATCGCGCCCGGTTCGACGATGCGACGATCCGCGCCCAGCGCTTCAGCAGCGACCCGCAGCACGGGCTCGCGTGGCAGTCGCTGGCACAGTCGCTGTCGCTGCTCGGCGCATCGATGGACACGCTGATCCAGTTGCGCACGTCCGAGCAACCGGATCCGCAGCTCGTGCACGAGGCGACCGACGTCGTCCAGCGGCACCGCGCCCAGCTGGCCAACGACATCGCCACCCTGTGGCCGACGTTGCAGACCTGACAGGCGCCGACGTTCCCGGCGCCCCCGACCTCTCGGTCGCCGACGTCTCAGTGGCCGACCTCTCAGGGGTCAGCCGCCGGTCAGTCGGTCGTCGCGTCGCCGGCGTGCCGACAGCAACCTGCTGGCCCGGTCGTAGGTGAGGTAGTTCCAGCACCACGAGAAGAACACCGCGACGCGGTTGCGGAACCCCATCAGGTACAGCAGGTGGAGGCCGAGCCACGCCAGCCAACCGACGGTCCCCGAGAGCCGCCAGCCGTTCGGGAGCTCGGTCACCGCGTCGCGTCTGCCGATCGTGGCCATCGAGCCCTTGTCGACGTAGCGGAACGGCTCGGTCGGCTCGCCGGCGAGCCGGCGCCGCACCTGGCGCGCCACGTGGCGACCAGCCTGGATCGCCGGTTGGGCGACCTGGGGCAGGGCGCGACCGTCGTCGTCGGGGACGAACGCGATGTCGCCGATGGCGAACACGTCCGCCAGGCCGCGCCCCGACAGGTCCGCCGCGACCTCGGCCCGGCCACCGGGACCGGTCGCCGCACCGAGCGCGTTCGCCAGGGGGTTGGCGCGCACACCCGCCGCCCACACGGTGGTGTGCGCCGGGATCTCCGTGCCGTCGGTGAGCCGCACCCGCCGCGCCGTCACCCGCTCGACGCCCACGCCGAGGCGCACCTCGACGCCGAGTTGCTCGAGCCGGCGCTTCGCCTGTGCCGAGGACGGTTCGGAGAAGCTGCTCAGCAGGCGCGCCTGCGGTTCGACGAGCACGATACGAGCGTCCTCGACCGGCAGCGTCGGGAAGTCCGCGGCGAGCACGAGTCGGTAGAGCTCGGCGAGGCCGCCGGCCACCTCGACGCCGGTCGGGCCGCCGCCGCTCACGACGACGTCGAGGGCCCCGTCGGCGACGAGGCCGGCGTCCACGTGCGCGTCCTCGAAGAGGGTGAGCAGGTGGTCGCGCATCGCCAGCGCGCCGTCGAGGTCCTTCAACGGGAAGGCGTGTTCGTCGACCCCGTCCACCCCGAACGACGCCGACACCGCACCGCACGCGACGACCAACGTGTCGTACCCGACCGATCCGCCGTGGTCGAGCGTGATCGTCCGGCCGGCGGTGTCGATGTCGACCACCTCGGCCATCACCACGTCGACGTCGCGCCGGTCGCGGAAGATCGGCCGGACGGGATGTGCCACGTCGTCACCGGCGAGGCCGGCGGTCGCCACCTGGTACAGCAATGGCTGGAACGTGTGGAAGTTGTTCGCCTCGACGATCGTGATGCGCACCCCGGCGTCGGCGAGATGACGAGCGGTCGAGAGGCCGCCGAACCCGGCACCGATGATCACGACGTGGTGGGTTGCGGTCGCACGGTCGGCCATGCGCCAAGTGTTCCGGTGAGGGCGCCGCACCGACAACCCGGTGCGCCATCGCTCGTTCCCCTTCGGCCGAGCTCTCGCCCACTGTGGGGCACCGGCTCCTCCCATCTTCGACGTCCCCACCGGGAGCACCCATGTCCGACCACCTCGATCGCATCCGCACCGACCGCCCGATCCCGCCACCGCCTCGGCGATCCCCTGCACACCCTGCACCGTCCGCGAACCCTTCGACGTCTGCAGATCCTGCACCGCCCGCGACCGCTGCACCCTCTGCTCGACCTGACGACGCCCACCTGTCCGATGCCGTCGCCCGCCCCGACGACGGGCGCGGCCCGGTGATGCTGGTGCGCCCCTGGGACGACCCGGTCGTCGACGACACGGGCCACGACGCCCGTGGACGGTACGTCGAGACGTTCTGGCTGGGGGTGTTGGGCCCGACGGCGACGTGGCTGTTGCGCCGCCTCGTCGCCCGCCTGGAGCTCGAGCCCGACGGCTACGAGCTCGACCTGGACGGCACCGCACGCGAGATGGGCCTCACGTTCTCGTGGGGGAAGTCGTCGCCGTTCAACCGGGCGATCGAGCGATGTGTGATGTTCGGGATGGCGAGCCCGATCCCGCGCGGCATCGCCGTGCGCCGGCGGATCCCCGAGGTGGCCCAACGCCATCTGCGCAGGATGCCCGACGCGCTCCGCCTCGCCCACGAACGGTGGTCGGCGACGACGATGACGCTCGGCGAGCTCGAACGGGCGCACACGCTGGCGATCGCGATGCGCGACGTCGGCGACGTGCTCGCCATCGAACACCAACTCGTCGCCCTCGGCGTGCGCGACCCCGTCGCCGCCGAGGTGGCGGACAACGTCGCCCGGCTGTGACGCCGCGCCGCGGTCAGGCCGCCGGCGGCGTGAAGTTGCAGGCGAGGTCGATCAGCAGGCGCGTGCCGAACCCCGTGGCGCCCTTGCTGTAGATGCCCTCATCGCCGTCGACCTTCATCGGACCAGCGATGTCGAGGTGCGCCCACGGCACGTCGCCGACGAACTCGCTGAGGAAGATCGCGGCGGTGATCGTGCCGCCGTCGCGACCGCCGATGTTCTTCATGTCGGCCACCACCGAGTCGAGCATCTTGCGGTACTTGTCGGTGGCGAGTGGGAGCTGCCAGATCGGTTCGTCGACATCGGACGCGCACCCGATCACCTGGTCGACGAACACCTGGTCGTTGCCGAGGACACCGGCGATGCTGCTGCCGAGCGCGACCAGCGCCGCGCCCGTGAGCGTGGCGATGTCGACGATCGCATCGGGCTCCAGCTCGGCGGCGAGCGACAGGCCGTCGGCCAGCACGAGGCGCCCCTCGGCGTCGGTGTTGTGCACCTCGACCGTCTTGCCGTTGCGCATCGTGAGGACGTCACCGAGCTTCATCGCGCTGCCCGACGGCATGTTGTCGGTGCACATCAGGAACGCCGTGACCTTGGCGCGACAGCCGAGGTCGGCGAGCGCCGTCATCGTCGACAGCACGGCGGCGGCGCCGGACATGTCCATCTTCATGACCTGGTGGAATGCGTCGCTCGGCTTCAGCGACAACCCACCCGAGTCGTACATGATCCCCTTGCCGACGAGGGCGAGGTGCCCCGACGGGTTCTTCGGCGCGTAGGTCAGCTTGATCATCCGCGGGGGCTCGACCGACCCGCGGTTGACGCCGAGCAGTCCGCCGCAGCCGAGTTGCTCGAGATCGTCCTGGTTGAACACTTCGACGTCGAGCCCGGTGGCGTCGCCGAGCTGCCGGGCACGCTCGGCGATGTGGCGGGCGTTGAGATGGGCGGGCGGTGTGTTCGCCAACTCGCGCGCCAGCGTCGCGGCTTTCGCCACCGTGGCGCCGCGGGTGGCGCCCTTGGCGACGGCCTTCGCGCGCTTGGCGCCGGCGACGAGCGTGAGCGCCTCGAGCTTGGCGCCCGCGTCGGCCTTGGTCTTCAGCCCGACGTACCGGTACGAGGCGAGCAGCACGCCCTCGACGACGGCCGCCCCGGCCGCTTCGGGGTCGACACCGTCGACGTCGGCCAACGTGGTGGCGAGCGTCGCCTGCTTGGCGGCGGCACGGGCGAACGCGGCGGCGACCTTGCGCAGCCCGTTGGCGTCGATCGTCGCCGGATCACCGACACCGAGCGCGACCGCGACGCCGTCGGCGGTCGGCACGACGAGCGTCTGTCCCACCTTGCCCTCGAACCCGGCGGCCTCCAGCGCCGTGCGGGACAACCCGAGCCGGCGTGGCACCGCACCCTTCGTGGCGACGGCGAGGCCGACGGCATCGGCCGTGGAGGGGATCGACCGCGCGGTGTCGACGGCGACGGACGAGATGGTGGCGCTGGCATCACTCATGACCGACCAGTCTGGCGGCGGCCCGCCGCGATCCGGTCGTCCGGGGCGCCGAACAGGTTCTGTTACGGTCGATGGCTCACTTCATGTGCCCGCCACACGGCGTTCACATCGAGGTGCGAGCGTGAACAAACCATGCATCGTTCAGGAGGAACTACATGATTGCACGAGGGAATGCTTCCCGGTGGAAGCGCACGGCGGGCGCGTTGCTCGCCCTTGGACTGGTCGTGGGGGCCTGCTCGTCGAGTGACGACGACGACGGCGCCGACGACACCGAGGCCAGCGACGACACCGAGGCGGCAGCCGACGACACCGAAGCACCCGCCGACACCGAGGCGGCGGACGACGGCGGGGAGGCGACCGACGACACGGAGGCCCCGGCCGACACCGATGGCGACGAGGTCGACGTCGTCCAGAGCGAGGGCGGCCTGCTGGCCGCCGTGCAGGAGCGCGGCACGCTGATCTGCGGTGGCAACGACACGCTGCCCGGCTTCGGCATCGTCGACGATGCCGGCGAGTTCTCCGGCTTCGACATCGACTTCTGTCGTGTCGTCGCGGCGGGAATCCTCGGCGACGCCAACGCCGTCGAGTACGTCCCGCTCACGGCCGAGGCGCGCTTCACCGCACTCCAGTCCGGCGAGATCGACGTGTTGATCCGCAACACCACCTGGACCGCGACCCGTGACGGTACGGAGGGCTCGAACTTCCTCTTCACCACGTTCTACGACGGCCAGGGCATGATGGTGCCCGAGTCGACCGGGTTCACCACCCTGGAGGACCTCGCCGACGCCAGCATCTGCGTGCTGTCGGGCACCACCACCGAGCTCAACCTGACCTCGGTCTTCAACGCCCAGGGCATCGCCTTCACGCCGGTCGTGTTCGAGGACAACACCCAGCTCCGCCCGGCCTACGAAGAGGGCCAGTGCGAGGCGTGGACCTCCGACAAGAGCCAGCTCGCGGCGTTCAAGTCCTCGATCGAGGACGAGGGCGGCGAGACGCAGCTGATCATGGACGTCACCATGTCGAAGGAGCCGCTCGGCCCGGTCGTGGCCGACGGTGACACCGAGTGGGCGCAGGCCGTCAACTGGGCGGTCATGGCTCCGGTGCAGGCTTGGGAGTTCGAGCTCGACTCGAGCAACATCGGCAGCTACTCCGGTGACGACCCGAACATCCTGCGCTTCGTCGGCGCCGAGGAGGGCTTCGACCCGGGCCTCGGTCTCCCGGCGGACTTCGCCGTCCAGATCGTCGAGCAGGTCGGCAACTACCAGGAGATCTACGAGGCGAACATCACGCCCATCGGCATCGAGCTGCCGGGCACGGTGAACGACCTGTGGATCAATGGCGGGCTGATGTACGTCCCGCCGTTCCGCTGATCACCTGACCATCATCAACGACTGACCGAGGTTCGCGGGTCGGGCTGCACGAGCGGCCCGACCCGCGAGCCGGTGTCGGTCTCTCCGGGGAGAATCCAACCGCGTGGCGGAAACCATCTCGGCGCCCACGAGCGCCTCCAGGCCGCCCTTCTGGCGTGACGTCCGCGTGCTGCGGGTGCTGGCCCAGATCGGCGCTCTGGTCGTCGTCGCACTCACGCTGCGATGGCTGTTCAACAATCTGGTCTCGAACCTCGACGAGCAGGGGATCTCGACGAGCTTCGACTTCCTCGACTCGCCGGCCGGCTTCGCCGTGCGCGACTCGCCCTTCGAACCGTCGTCGCCGGTCCGCCACCTGCTCTGGGTCGGCGTGCGCAACACCGCCGCGGTGGCGGTCGTCGGCATCACGCTCGCGCTGGTGATCGGCACTCTCGTCGGTGTCGGCCGCCTCTCGACCAACTGGCTGGTGCGCAAGCTCGCCACGATCTACGTCGAGACGTTCCGCAACATCCCGATCCTCGTGATCATCATCTTCTTCGGGTTCGCCCTGTTCACCTTCGGGCCGCTCCCCCAGTTCAACCCGTCGAGCCCGCCACAGCTCATCACCTTCCCGGGCACCGACTCCAACATCGCCATCCTCTCCAAGAGCCGGCTCGGCTTCCTCTCCGTCGAGGGGCGTGAGAGCTCCGGCCTGTACTACGTGGTGCTGCTGTGCGCGCTGCTGATCGCCGCTGGGGTGTGGTACTGGCGGACGCGCGTCAACGTGCGGACCGGCGAGCCGCACCACCGGATCCTCTACTCGCTGGGCACGTTCGTGGTGCTCGCCGGCGCGGCCTACGTCGTCCTCGGGGCGCCGATCGGCTGGTCCTTCCCCGAGGTCAGCGAGAGCGGCCGCACCATCGTCGGCGGCATCGCCACCAACGACGGCTACGTCGCCCTCACCCTGGCGCTGGGGATCTACACCGCCAGCCACATCGCCGAGATCGTCCGCGGCTCGATCCTCGCCGTGCCGAAGGGCCAGAACGAGGCCGCCAACGCGCTGGCGCTGTCCGGGTTCCAGCGCTACCGCTTCGTCGTGTTGCCCCAGGCCATGCGCATCGCCCTGCCCCCGATCATCAACCAGTTCCTCAACCTCGTGAAGAACAGCTCGTTGGCCACCGCCGTGGCCTTCCCGGAGATCACGGCGCTCGTCAAGACGGCCATCGGCAACGGCAACCCGGCGCCGCAGTTGATCCTGATCCTGATGGGCTGCTACCTCGTCTTCTCGCTCCTCATCTCGCTCGTGTTGAACATCGTCAACCGACGCACGCAGCTGGTGGGGAGGTGATCTGAGATGTCGATGGACTTCGGGTACACCGTCCAGCCGCAGGAAGGCGGCGGCGAGATCATGCACGCGTTGGCCGAGGCCGACGCCCCCAAGCACGGCGACCAGACCCCGCGCGAGTGGATCAAGTCGAACCTGTTCAACACCTGGTACAACACGCTGATCACCGTCGTGTTCGGTGTGATCGCCGTGTGGGCCGGCTATCGCGCCCTGCGCTTCGTCTTCGTCACTGCCCGGTGGGAGCCGGTGCGGGTCAACATGGAGCTCTTCATGGTCGGCACGTTCCCGCGTGCCGAGCTGACCCGCATCGTCGTGCAGATGCTGCTGATGAGCGGCGGGGCCGGCCTCGTGATCGGGTGGGTCAAAGCCCGGTCGGCAGCCCAAGCCGCGGAGGCCGGGATCGAGGTCGAACCCACGTCGTGGCGCGACCTCGCCGGCAGCTACTTCGCCATCGCCCTCTTCATCGTCTCCTGCCTCGTCATCGGTGTGCGCACCATCGGCCCGGTGCTGGTGGTCATCGGCTGCCTCGCAGCGTTCGCCGCGGGCTTCCTGGCCACCCGCACGCTGCCGAAGGCGGCGAAGCTGGTGCTGCTCACGCCGCTGGCGATCACCGCGGTGCTGCTCACCCAGGTGAGCAACCTCAACAACGGGGCGGCCTACGCGATCGGCATCTGCGCCACGGTGCTGCTCGTCGTGGTCCACCTGATCGACGAGTTGCCGGTGACGCTGTCCGCCGGCCTGCTCGCGGGCGTCGTCGGGTTCCAGGCGCTCAGCGGCACCCAGGGCATCTCGTGGATCTACATCGCCGCGTCGCTCATCCCGGCGGTGCTGTTCTACGCCGGCAGGTCGCGCGGCCACCTCCCCACCTGGGTCGGCTGGGTCGGCGTGGCGATCCTCGCCGGCCTCACCATCTGGCGACTCGCGGCCGAGTCGTTCGCCATCGTGCCGATCGCGCTGGCGGCGCTCACCGTCAGCGCTGCGCTGTCGATGCGCGGCGGCGACCTCGACGGGGCGGTGCGGGCGGCGGCGATCGCCATCGTCGGTGTCATCTCCTACGCCGTGTGTGCGTGGCTCGACATCGACGGCATCGACTGGAGCGACTGGAGCGGCCTCCACCTCAGCATCGTGGTCGCCTCGGCAGCGATCGTGCTGGCCTTCCCGTTCGGCCTGCTGCTGGCGCTCGGACGGCGTTCGTCGCTGCCGGCGCTGCGCTGGATGTCCACCGTCTACATCGAGCTGATCCGCGGCGTCCCGTTGATCTCGCTGCTCCTGATGGGTCAGTTCTTCATCGGGTTCTTCCTCGACTCCGACACGCCCCTGTCGAACGTCACCCGGGCGACGGCGGCCATCACGATGTTCTCCGCGGCGTACATCGCCGAGATCGTCCGCGGCGGTCTGCAGGCCGTGCCGAAGGGGCAGACCGAGGCGGGCCAGGCCATGGGGTTGAGCGCCGCCAAGATCACCCGCTTGATCGTCCTCCCCCAGGCCCTCCGTGCGGTGATCCCGGCGATGGTCGGCCAGTTCATCTCGCTGTTCAAGGACACCTCGCTGCTGTCGATCATCGCCGTCACCGAGTTCCTCGGCGTGCGCGAGATCGTCCACGCCCAGGCCGACTTCCGCGGCTTCGGCATCGCCGAGACGCTCGTCTTCGTCGCCTTCGGCTACTGGGCGATCTCGTTCACCATGTCCCGCGAGAGCCAACGCCTCGAGCGCCGACTGGGGGTCGGCACCCGATGACACCCTCCGCCCTCGCCACGAGCCACATATCGTCCTCCTTCAAGGAGCTACTGCCATGAGCGACACGCCTGCCACCGACGCCGTGTTCGCCGACGCCACCCAGATGATGGGGTCGTCGAGCGAGGTGATGATCGACGTCGAGCACGTCGACAAGTACTTCGGGAACTTCCAGGCGCTGACCGACATCTCGATGAAGGTCGGCAAGCAGGAGGTCGTCGTGGTCATCGGCCCGTCCGGGTCGGGCAAGTCCACGCTCATCCGCTGCATCAACCGGCTCGAGAAGCACGACCGCGGCACCATCACCGTCGACGGGGTCGAGCTCTCCGACGACATCCGCAACATCCAGGAGATCCGCCGCGAGACCGGGATGGTGTT
>CAYGLH010000009.1:0-16937 GCA_964350535.1 uncultured Ilumatobacteraceae bacterium | reverse complement strand
CAGAGCTTCAACCTCTTCCCGCACCTCACCGTGATGGACAACATCACGCTCGCCCCACGGCAGGTCCGCAAGGTCCCCAAGCGCGACGCCGAGGAGACGGCGATGGAGCTGCTCAACCGGGTCAAGATCCCCGAGCAGGCGTTCAAGTTCCCGGGACAGTTGTCGGGCGGTCAGCAGCAACGGGTGGCGATCGCCCGGTCGTTGGCGATGCGCCCCAAGGTAATGCTGTTCGACGAGCCCACCTCCGCACTCGACCCCGAGATGATCAAGGAGGTGCTCGACACGATGCAGGAGCTGGCGACCTCGGGCATGACGATGATCGTCGTCACCCATTCGGTCGCCGACCGTGTCGTGTTCATGGCCGACGGTCAGATCGTCGAGGTCGGCCCGCCGGAGCACTTCTTCGACAACCCTCGGGAAGACCGCACGAAGCTGTTCCTCAGCCAGATCCTGTAGGTCCCACCCCGTCGGTTCAGGTGGTGGGCTGGCTGCTCGCCCAGGCCGCGGCGAGGTCGGCGTAACGGCCACCGAGCGCGACCAGCTCGTCGTGGCTGCCGAGCTCGGCCAGCTCGCCGCCGGCGACGACACCGATGCGATCGGCGCGCCGAACGGTGGAGAGTCGGTGGGCGACCACGATCGTGGTCCGGCCGCTCATCAGCGACTCGAGCGCATGCTCGACGACCACCTCGGTCCCCGGATCGAGATTGCTCGTCGCCTCGTCGAGCACCAGCACGGCAGGGTCGACGAGCGCGGCCCGGGCCAACGACACGAGCTGCCGCTCGCCGGCGGAGAGGCGCGAACCGCGCTCGCGCACCTCGGTGTGGATGCCCTCGGGGAACTCCGCGAACCGCTCGAGCGCCCCGATCGTCTCCAGTGCTGCGGCGACATCGTCGTCGTCGGCGTCGGCGCGGGCGATACGGATGTTGTCGGCGATCGTGCCGTCGAAGAGGAACCCCTCTTGGGGCACCACCACGACGCGCCGGCGCAGCGACGACAGGCTGGCGTCACGGAGGTCGACCCCGCCGAAGGTGATGGATCCCTCGCTCGGGTCGTAGAGCCGCGCCATCAGCTTGGCGAGCGTCGACTTGCCGGCACCGGTCGGTCCGACGAGGGCGAGGCGCTCGCCGTCGCCCACGGTGAGCGTGACATCGCGCAGCACGGCAGCGTCGGTTCCCGGGTAGCGGAAGGTGACGTCGCGCACGTCGACCTCGCCGGTGGGTGGGAGCTCGCGGTCGCCGTCCTGCAGGTCGGGCTCGGTGTCGAGGATCGTGAACACCTTGTCGAGCGATGCCGTCGACGACTGCACCGTGTTGTACAGCTGCGACAACTGCTGCACCGGTTCGAACAGCTGCGCCAGCAGCAGCGTCGCCGCGATCACCGTGCCGATCGTGAGGTCGCCCCGGTGCACCAGCCAGCCACCGACGCCGACCGCCAGCGCGGTGGCGAGGGCACCGCTCGCCTCGACCAGACCGAAGAACCAGGTGGACACCCGGATGCTGTGGACGTGGCTGTCGTAGAGGTCGCGGTTCGAGCTCTTGAAGCGGCGCCGCTGCTCGGGCTCGCGGGCGTAGGCCTGGATCACGCGCACCCCGGCGATGCCCTCCTGCAGCGTCGACAGGTTCTGGCCGATGCGCTCGCGCACCTCGAGGTACGCCGCATTCGAGTCGCGCTGGAACTTGCGCGACGCGATGACGAGGATCGGCATCACGAGCAGCGCCACGATCGTGAGCTGCCACGACAGCAACAACAGCAGCACGAACGAGAAGCCGACGAGCATCGCCGCGACCATGAACTGGAGCAGCCCGTACTGCACCAGTTCGGCCATCGACTCGACGTCGGCGGTCATCCGGGCGACGAGCACACCGGACTTGTAGCGGTCGAAGAAGGCCAGCGACTGGCGCTGGATGTGGTCGAACACGCGGACCCGCAAGATGCGCAGGAAGCCCTCGCCGGCACGGTTGAGCAGGATGTGCTGGCGGCGCGCCGCGAAGTACCCGGCGACGACCACCGCCAGGTAGAAGATCACGGCATTGCGCAGGACGCCGCTGTCGCCGGTGGAGATGCCGTTGTCGATGCCGTACCGCACGATCAGCGGGCCGAGCAGCATCCCCATCGTGGCGAGCGCCGAGAAGCCGAGGGCGATGAGGAACGTGCCGCGCACGGGGCGACCCATCCGTGCCGCCCGCCGCAGCACCTGCTTGGTCTCGTCGGCGTCGAGACGATCCTCCTCGGAGAGTGCGTGCGACGCCCACATCAGGCACCACCTCCGCCGGGCGTCGAGCTCGGCGCCGGGGTGGGGACACCATCGCCGGCGGCCGCCGTGCCGCGGTCGTCACCGCGGATGTCGCCGTCACCGTCCCCCTCACCCTCACCGTCGTCGTGCTCCTGCTCGTGCTCCATCGCAGCCAGCACGGCGCGGTAGCGCGGCTCGGAGGCGAGCAGCTCGTCGTGCGGCCCGGTGGCGACGACCCGGCCTGCGTCGAGCAGCACCACGGTGTCGGCGAGCGCGATCGTGCCGAGTCGGTGGGCGATGACGATCGTCGTGCGCCCGTCCATGACGGTGCGCATCGCGCTGCGGATCTCGTGTTCCTTCGACGGGTCGACGGCCGACGTCGCGTCGTCGAGCACGAGGATGCGCGGGTCGGCGAGGATCGCCCGGGCGATCGCGATCCGCTGGCGCTGGCCGCCCGACAGCGAGTAGCCACGCTCGCCGAGCATCGTCTCGTACGCGTCGGGGAGACCCATGATGAAATCGTGCGCACCCGCCAGGCGAGCGGCGCGCTCGATCTCGTCCTGCGAGGCCTCGGGGTGGGCGAAGGCGATGTTCGCCGACACCGTGTCGTGGAACAGCAGGGTGTCCTCGAACACGATGCCCACCGCCCGTCGGAGCTCGTGCAGGGTGAGGTCGCACACGTTGACGCCGTCGATCGACACCGACCCCTCGTCGACGTCGTAGAACCGGATCAGCAGGCGGGCGACGGTCGACTTGCCCGAACCGGTGCCACCGACCAGCGCGATCGAGGCGCCGGCGGCGATGTCGAGCCGGAAGTCGTCGAGCACGGGCGCGGCGGGCTCGTACCCGAAGCTGACGGCGTCGAACCGCACGGCACCGAGCGCGCCCTCGTCGGGCAGCGTGGTCGGGTGGTCGGGCGCGGTGACCAAAGGGGCGGTGTCGAGCACCTCGTTGACCCGCTCGAGCGCCGCCGCTGCCCGCTGCCCCCAGGCGATGACCATGCCCAGCATGCGCAGCGGACCGACGAGCAACAGCACGTAGAAGTTGAACTGCACGAGCTGGCCGAGCGTCAGCGTGCCGTCGATCACCCGCATTCCGCCGACGCCGAGCACGGCGATCAGCCCGAGTTGCGGGAGCAGTTCCATCAGCGGCAGGAAGTTGGCGCGGATGCGCGCCGCCCGGATCGACGCATCCTGGATGTCGTCGGCCTCCTTGCGCAGCCGGCGTGCCTGCACATCTTCGGCCCCGAAGCCCTTGATGACGCGGACGCCACCGACGGTCTCCTCGACGACGGTGGCCAGCTCGGCCTGCTCGGCCTGGACCTCGAGCACCGCCGGGTGGATGCGCTGGGAGAACCGCTTGCCGAACACGTTGATCATCGGGAGCGGGGCGAGCGCCACCACCGCCAGCACCGGGTCGTTGACGAACAGGATCACGGCCACGCCCAGGAACATCGCCAGGCTGGAGATCGTGATCGGGATCATCGTCACGAAGCTCTGGATCTGGTTGAGGTCGCTGGAGGAGCGGCTCATCAGCTGCCCGGTCTGCGAGCGGTCGTGGTAGCCGATGTGCAACGACATGATGTGGGCGAACATCTGCTCGCGCAGCCGGGTCTCGGTCCAGCGGGCCTCGCGGAAGGCGTAATACCGCCGGAGCGCGGTGAACAGGCCGGCGAGCAGGCCGGCGAGCACGATGAGCACGACCCACAGCCAGAGCAGGTCGTCGTCGTCGATGCCGCGGTCGATGCCGTAGCGCACGAGGACCGGCACGGTGATCTTGCCGATGCTCCACATGATCCCGATCGCGCTACCGATCAGCAGGTTCCGTCGCTGCGCGCGCAGTGTGGTGGCGAGCAGCGACCAGCGGCTGCGCTGGGTGGTCATGTGCGTTCGAGGTGGGTGATGGTCAGGACAGCAGTGCGGTGACCCGATCCTTCGGGCGCCCGATGATGGCGACGTCGTCGGTCACGAGCAGTGGTCGTTGGAGCAGCCGCTTGTGCTCGACGAGCACGTCGACGATCTGGTCCTCGGTGGCGACGTCGTCGTCGGTCAACCCGAGCTTCTTGAAGTTGGCGTCGCGCCGTACCAGGTCGGTCGGCGGGTCCTCCAGCTTGGCGATGATGCTGCGGAGCGTGTCGGCATCGAGCGGGTGCTTGATGTAGTTGACGATCTCGGCGTCGGCACCGAGCTCCTCGGCAATGCGCACGGCATTGTTCGACGAATTTCAATGGGAGTTGTGGTAGATCGTGACGTCGGCCATGCGTCGAACCCTACGAGATGGGTGTGACGATCCCGCCGTCGGATCCGGGCGGCGCCCGGCGGGACCGGCCAGTGCCGGGCGGCGCTCAGACCGGGTGGTCGTCGGGTGTGACCTCGGAGAGCAACCCCGTCTCCACGTCGTAGACGAACCCCCGGACGTGCGTCGAGTCGACGAACGGCGAGAGCCGGAGACGCCGGATCGACTGGGCGACGTCGGCCGCCGGCTCCGGGAACGCGTCGAGCGTCCAGGTGGGGGTGATGCCGAGCTCCCGCGCCAACTCGGCGCGGAAGTCGTCCTCGCGCACCTTCTGCAGCCCGCAGTCGGTGTGGTGGACGAGCACGATCTCGCGCGTCCCGAGCGCCCGCTGCGACAGGCAGAGCGAGCGGACGACGTCGTCGGTGATCACACCGCCGGCATTGCGGATCACGTGCGCCTCGCCGTGGCCCAGCCCCAAGACGGCGAACACGTCGATGCGCGAATCCATGCACACCACGAGGGCCAGCTGGCGCGTCGGTGAGACCTGCAGATCGGCATCGTCGAACGACTCGGCGTACACCACGTTGTTGGCGATCAGCTCGTCGGCGTACGGGGTGAAGTCGTCGTCGCTCATCGGGTGCACCGTACCCAACGGCGACGCTCGCCAACCCTTCCGGTTCGACTGTCACACCGCCGACGTACTGTGTCCCGCACCGACTCCCTCCGACGTCCCCCGACCCGCGGGTCGCCGCGCCGAGGAGTCTTCATGCCCGCACCCTGCCCCCTGCACGACCGTCACCGGCGGCCGCTCCCCCGAGCCGGGGTCGATCGCATCGACTCGCCGGCGACCGCACTCGACCTCGTGGCCAACGTCATCTCGTGCCCGCTCGTCCCCGAGACGATCGTGGTCACGCTCGATCCACAGCATCGCGGGCGGGCGCTGTTGATCGTCGCCGGCACCCTGCACCCCGACCGGCTGCTCGGCGTGCTCGACACGGTGATCGCCGAGCGCAAAGGGGTGCCGCCGCGCAACGCCGGCGAGTCGGTGCTCGCCGTCTCGGTCCGCCCGGGCGGCGACGTCCTGCGTTCCGATGTCGACCGGTGGCTCGAGGCGAGCTTCCTCACCGACACCGTCGGGGTCGAGCTGCTCGAGTGGTTCGTCGTCGGCCGGCGGGTCGTGTGCCCACGCGACCTGCTCGGCGAACGCCCTCGCTGGCCGCAACCACTCGCCTCGTGACGGTGGCGCTACCGCGCGGCGCCCTCCGCCGCACTCTCGTCGGCACTCACGGCGGCCGCGGCGGCGCGCGCCCGACGCGCCGCCGGCGACAGTCGCAGGCCGCCGTCGCGCAACCGACGGACGAGCTCACGGCTGTCCAGTTCGTGTGCGCCCGCGTCGATCATCTGTTGCCGGAACCGCTCGGGGATGTCGTAGTGATCGCCCTGGAAGCCGCGCCGGGGGATGCCCACCCGGTCGGCGAAGTCGTGCAGCTCCTCGTACGACTCGTCGCTCACCAGGTGACACCACTTCTCACCGCGATGCCACCACCGGGCCTGATCGATCAGGATCGCCACGCCCGACAGCGTGGCACACTGGGCCCGTGGCCGCCCGCGAGACCGAACTGCGCGCCTACTGGCAACGCGCGGTCGCCGCCGACACCGGGCCGTTCGAGCGCCTCGTCGCCCGCTACCGCGAGCCGCACCGGCGCTACCACACCGTCGCCCACCTGGGCTGGGTGTTGCGCCACGTCGACGAGCTGGCGTCCGAGGCACGTCCTGCCGATGTCGGCGCGGTCATGGCGGCGGCGTTCTTCCACGACGTCGTCTACGAGCCGATGAGCAGCACCAACGAGGCCGACAGCGCCACCCTGGCCCGGCGCGAGCTCGGCGTGCTCGGGGGGGAGGCCGAGCCCATCGCCGCGGTGGCGTCGATGATCGAGGGGACGGCTCACCATGTCGACCCACCCGACGACGACACCGCCGTCCTGTTCGACGCCGACCTCGCGGTCCTCGGCGCCACGCCGGCGGCCTACGGCGACTACGTGCGCGCCGTGCGCGCCGAGTACCAGCACGTCGACGACGACGCGTGGCGCGCCGGCCGTGCAGCGGTGCTGCGATCGTTCCTCGAACGTGCGTCGATCTACGCCACCGACGGTGGCCGCCGCCGCTGGGAGGCAACCGCCCGCGGCAACCTCACCGCCGAGCTCGCCACCCTCACCTGACCCGAAACCTGCCGCCACCGTCGCGCCCAGCGCGACATCCACACCACAGAACCAGCCACCCCCACCCCCAACCGAATCTTGCCGTGACCGTCGCGCCCAGCGCGACATCCACACCAGAGAACGGCCGCGGCGGGGTGGTCAGCGGCGGTGCAGGCCGGTGAACGTGGCGACGACAGCGCCCGCCTCGGCCGACGCGGCGAGGTCGATCTCGGCGCCGAGCGACCATTCGTGGAATCCGTCCGGGTCGTCGAGCACCTGGTCGACCACCCAGCGGTCGTCGCCGTCGCGCACCTGGAAGAGGTCGGACCCACGTGCGGTCGCGGCGATGCCGATGTCGTCGTGCTCGTCGAAGTACGGCGCCAGCTCGTCCGCGAGCCGGGATGCGTTCCAGCGCCGGTCGCCGGCGTCCGCGAGGTCGTCGGCCCAGGTGGACCACTGACGTGTCGCTGCATCGACCACCCAGCGGAAGACCTGCGTGCGGACCAACACCCGGAATGCCCGGCGGTCGACGGTGATGTCGCCGGCGTCGGTGACGTCGGGCTCCGGGCCGGCCACCTCATCCCCAGTGCCGCCACCGTCGCGCCCGTCGCGCAACGCCGTCCACTCGTCGAGCAGTGACGAGTCGGTCGCTCGGATGACGGCACCGAGCCACACGATCAGCTCGTCGACGTCGTCGGACTTCAGCTCGTCCGGAACCGACCGGACGAGCACCTTGTACACGTCCGAGAGGTACCGCAACAGTGCACCTTCCGAGCGTTTGAGCCCGTAGTGCCGTACGAAGGTGGCGAAGTCCATCGCTGCGTCCCACATTTCGCGCACCACGCCTTTCGGCGCGATGTTGCGGGTGCCGATCCACGGGTTGGTCACCCGCCACTCGTCGAACGAGGCGTAGATCTCGTCGCGTAGCGGCTGCGGATAGTTGATCTTCTCCAGCCGCTCGATGCGCTCCTCGTAGGGGACGTGATCGGCCTTCATCGCCGCCATCGCCTCGTCGCGCGCTCGGTCGCGCTGTGCGAAGAGCACCGGCATCGGGTTGTCGACCACCGCCTCCACCAGCGCCAACACCGCGTACGGGTAACCGTCGTCGTCCCGGTCGAGGGTCGGGAGCGCGTGGAGCAGGTACGGGGCGAGCAACTGGTCGAGTGCGAAGTCGTCCTGCAGCTCGTGGTCGACCTCGACCCACCTCCCCCATTCGTCCGGTTCGCTCCGTTCACGCACCACACCGGACGTCCGCAGGGCCTTGTAGAGACTGATCGCGGTGCGGGCGTGCCGCCGTTGGCGTTCGCGCGGCTCGTGGTTGTCGAACAGCAGGTGCCGTCCGTGGTCCCACGCCGATCCCGGGCGATCGAGCAACTGCATCATCATCCCCGGCGTGACGGCGAACGACGAGCCCAACGGCTCCGGGGGCGCCGACTGCAGCCGCTCGAACGTGGCTTCGTCGTAGTGCACGAACCCCTTCGGGGGCGGCGTCTTGCGCAGCTTGCGGGCCTTCTTGCTGTCGCGGGCCGCCTTGGCCTCGGCGGCCAGGTTGGCGGCGACGTGGTCGGGCGCCTGGGCGACGACCAGCCCTTCGGCGTCGTAGCCGGCCCGGCCCGCCCGACCGGCGATCTGGTGGAACTCGCGGGCGGTGAGCAGCCGGCTCCCCGATCCGTCGTACTTGTAGAGCCGGGTGAGGACCACCGTCCGGATCGGCAGGTTGACGCCGACGCCGAGGGTGTCGGTGCCGGACACGATGCGCAGCACTCCTCGCTGCGTCAGCCGCTCGACGAGACGTCGATACCGGGGCAGCATCCCGGCATGGTGCACCCCGACACCGTTGCGCAGCAGGCGGGCGAGGTCGCGCCCGAACCCCGGCGGCATCTTGGCGTCGGCGAGCTCGGCGGCGACGATCTCCTTGCCGGCGGCGTCGAGCTTGGCGACGCTCGCCAGGTTGGTCGCCTCGCTGACCGCGTCGCGCTGGCTGAAGTTGACCACGTACAGCGGCGCCTGGTTCGCCGCGAGCAGCTCTTCGATCGTGTGGTGCAGGAGCGTGCTGCGGTACTCGTAGCGCAGCGGAACCGGTCGGATCGCGTCGGCGACGAGTGCCGTCGGTCGCCCGGTCCGGCGGGACAGGTCATCGCGCAACCAGCGGGTGTCGCCGAGCGTCGCCGACAGCAGGAGGAACGACGACTGCGGCAGTTCGATCAACGGGACCTGCCACGCCCAGCCGCGGTCCTGATCGCCGTAGAAGTGGAACTCGTCGAGGATCACCGTCTCGGCGTCGAGGTCGGCGCCGTCGCGTAGCGCAGCCAGGGCCAGGATCTCGGTGGTGCAGCAGATCACCGGCGCACCGGCGTTCACCGCTGAGTCGCCGGTGAGCAGCCCGACGTTCTCGGCACCCAGTTCCCGGCACAGCTCGAAGAACTTCTCCGACACCAGCGCCTTGACGGGCGCCGTGTACCACGAGCGGCCCCCGCCGCACAGGCTGCGGGCGTGGGCGGCGAGGGCGACCAGCGACTTGCCCGAACCGGTCGGCGTGGCGAGCACCACGTTCGAGCCGGCGAGGAGCTCGATGATCGCCTCCTCCTGGTGCGGGTACAGCTCGAGATCGCGTGCCGCCGCCCACGCGATGATCGCGTCGAGCAGGCCGTCGGCGTCGACCCCCTGCTGCGTCGGCGCCGGGAGGAAGTCGAGGAGCGCAGCGCCGGCCATCACCCCAGTGTCGCCCACCGACCCACCGATGAGCCAAGTTCCGACGTGGCGGAACCCCGCTCATCGGTGGGGATGGCGGTGCGGTGCCTCAGCGTTGGCGGGTCTGGCCGAGCGTGAGCACGGTCCGGCGCACGGCGGCGGCGACGGCGTCGGCGACACCGGGGTCGAACGCGCCCGGGATGATCCGCTCCGGCGTCGGCTCGGCCACGAGGTCGGCGAGGGCGTCGGCGGCGGCACGCTTGGTCTCGATGCTCGCCATCGTGGCATCGACGTCGAGCATCCCGCGGAACACCCCCGGGAAGGCGAGGACGTTGTTGATCTGGTTCGGGTAGTCGCTGCGTCCCGTCGCGACGACGGCGACGTTGTCCGGCATGTCCTCGGGCATCACTTCGGGGACCGGGTTGGCCATCGCGAAGACGATCGCGTCGTCGGTCATGTCGCGCAGCCACTCCGCCTCGATGATGCCGGGCCCCGACAGGCCGAGCAGGACGTCGGCGCCCTTGATCGCGTCGTACGCCCCGCCGCGCCGATCGTCGCGGTTGCCGTGGTCGACGAACCACTGCTTGGTGGGCGTGAGCCCGGTGCGGTCACGGTGCAGGATGCCCTGGCTGTCGACGCCGATGATGTCGCCGGTGTCGTCGCGCCCCACGCCCGCGTCGTAGAGCAGCTCGGCGACGGCCACGCCGGCCGCGCCGGTGCCGACGATCGCCACGCGCAGGTCGCCGAGCCGCTTGCCGACCACCTCGGCAGCGTTGATCAGGGCGGCCAGTGCGACGATCGCCGTGCCGTGTTGGTCGTCGTGGAACACCGGGATGTCGAGCTCGGCCTGGAGACGCCGCTCGATCTCGAAGCACTCCGGTGCCTTGATGTCCTCGAGGTTGATGCCGCCGAAGGTCGGGGCGATCGCCTTGCCGATCGCGACCATCTCATCGACGGTGCGGGCATCCACGCACACCGGGTAGGCGTCGACGCCGCCGAACTGCTTGAACAGCACGGCTTTGCCCTCCATCACGGGCAGCGCCGCCTCGGGCCCGATGTCGCCCAGACCGAGCACGGCGGTGCCGTTGCTGAGCACGGCGACGGCATTGGCGCGTCCGGTCATCGACCAGACCCGCTCGGGCTCGTCGGCGACCGCTTGGGAGACGCGCCCGACGCCGGGTGTGTAGGCGAGCGCCAGCGCGTCGGGACCGTCGACCTCGACGGTCGAGGTGACGGCGATCTTGCCCCCGACGTGCATCACGAACGCGGGGTCCGCAGCGTGCGGATCGTCGGGCTGCAACCCGTGCGCGGTCGTCGGGGGCGTCGGTTCCGGATCGGTGGTCGCAGACGTTCGATCGGTGCGACCGTGGGTGGGTTCGGTGATGGTCATGGGATCTCCAGGTGGTGGATCACCGGAGTCCGGCAGCGTCGCCCGCCGCCGGCATCCGGCTGGTCGGGCGGGTTCGTCGAGGTTCAGCGATCTCGCTGGACTCGTACCCCCCGCCGTGTCCGTACCGGAATGAGTACGGGTGCGGGGACGCGTGCTGCCGCTGCTGCGCCTGCTACCAGAATGGCTGCTGCGAGCAGTGCGGCGATGAGCACGAGGCACACGATAGCGGATGTGGTTCACTGAGTGCATGTCAGATCTCGAGGTACTGCCCGCCGACGTCGAGCTCGACCCGGATGAGCGGACCGAGACGGGCGAGCCGACCGCCGCCCACATCGTCAAGGTCAAGCGCGGCGAGAACGCCGCGGCGGTGGTGCTCGAGGCACGGATCAACGGCACGCCGGTCGAGGCGTTGTGCGGGTTCGTGTGGGTGCCGTCGCGCGACCCCAAGCAGCTCCCCGTGTGCGAGGAGTGCAAGAACATCTACGGCATGTACAAGGCGTTCAACGACGGATTGCGCGACACGCCGAACGATTGAACGCCATGTCCTTGCGCATCCGCGACGCCGTCCGGGCGCTGCTCGTCACCCCCGGCGCCGAGGTCCTCCTCGTGCGCTTCGAGTTCCCCGACACCACCGTGTGGGCCCTGCCGGGCGGTGGGCTCGAGCCGGGCGAGGACCACGAGGCCGCACTGCACCGCGAGCTGGCCGAAGAGGTCGGGCTGCACGATGTGGTCCTCGGGCCGCACGTGTGGAACCGGGAGCACATCATCCCGTTCGTCGACGGTCGGTGGGACGGCCAGCGCGATCGTGTGTACCTGATCGAGACCGAGCGCTTCGACCCGCGGCCGGAGCTCTCGTGGGACCAGCTGCGCGCCGAGCACCTCCACGAGCTGCGGTGGTGGCACGTCGACGACCTGCTGGCATGCCCGCCCGCCGCAGGGCCTGGTGACGAGCGGGCGGCCTCCAGCACCTTGTTCGCGCCGCGCACCCTGCCGTCGCTGGTGCGGTCGCTGCTCGCAGACGGGCCGCCCCCGATCCCCGTCGACACGGGGGTCTGAGGGCCGATGTCGTGAAGATCGTCGATTGCACCACGTTCGTCATCGGGAACCCGCCACCGCACCACGGCGGGCGCTACTTCATCGTCGTCAAGCTCACCACCGCCGATGGCGTGGTCGGGTACGGCGAGGTGTACGTCGCCACCGTGGGGCCGCACACCGTGGCCTCGATGATCGCCGACGTCGCCGACCGCTGGGTGATCGGGAGCGATCCGCGACGGATCGAGCTCCTCACCCGGCGCATCTCCTCCAGCGGCTACGCGCTCCGTCCCGACCCCACGTTGGGCGGCGTCACCAGCGGGATCGAGGCGGCCTGCTGGGACATCGTCGGCAAACAGCTCGGCGCGCCGGTCGCCGACCTGCTCGGCGGCGTCGTGCACGAGCGGGTCCGCACCTACACCTACCTCTACCCGACCGCCGAGCTCCCCGACGTGTACACCGACCCCGAGCAGGCCGCGGCGCGCGCCGTGCAGGAGGTCGATGCCGGGTTCACCGCCGTCAAGTTCGATCCTGCCGGTCCGTACACCGCGTTCGACGGCCATCAGCCGAGCCTGGACGATCTCGACGGGGCCGAGGCGATGGTGCGTGCGGTTCGCGAGGCGGTCGGGTCGCGGGCCGACCTCCTGGTGGGCACCCACGGGCAGTTCACCGCGGCCGGCGCGCGCCGCCTCGCGCGGCGGCTGGAACCGTACGAGCCGCTGTGGTTCGAGGAGCCGACACAGCCCGCCCGTCCGGCGGACATGGCTGCGCTGGCGAATGCGACGGCGATCCCGATCGCCACGGGTGAGCGGCTCACCGGAATCGACGAGTTCGCCGATCTCGCCCGCCACCGATCGGCGGCGATCTGGCAGCCGAACCTCGGACGATGCGGCGGGGTGCTCGCAGCCACGAAGATCGCCGCCATCGCCGAAGCGTTCGATGTGCAGCTCGCTCCCCACCTGTACTCCGGCCCGGTGCTCGGTGCCACGAACATCCAGGTCGCCTGCACGTTGCCGAACCTGCTGATCGTGGAGGGCATCCGCGACTGGAGCGGGTTCCACGCCGACCTCCTGTCCGCGCCGGTCGTGTGGGAGGACGGCTACGTGATCCCCTCGCGTGAACCGGGTCTCGGTGTCGACCTCGACGAAGCGGTCGCCCGCGCCCACCCCTACGAGGACGACGACCTGCACCTGTCGATGGTCGACCGGCCGGTGCGCTGACGCCGCCACCGCCCGAGGACCCGGGCGCCGTCCGGAAGCGCTCACCCGCCATCGCCCGAGCCGGCGATGCGGCGCGGATATCCTCGGCGCCGTGCCTGCACCGTCGCGACTGCACACCGCGCTCGAGGTGCGCGCCGTCGGCGAGCGGCTGGCGATGCCCTTCACGACACCGTTCCTCCGTCGGCTCCGGCGAGGTGACGGACACCAGGTCATGGTCCTCCCGGGCTTCATGGCCGGCGACCGCTCGACGCACGAGTTGCGGTCGGTGCTCGACGACCTCGGTTACCGCACGCGCGGCTGGGATCTCGGTCCGAACCTCGGACCGACGCCCGAGATCGTCGACGGGATGATCGAGCTGGTCGACTCGATGAAGCGCTCGGGCGAGCGGCTGAGCATCGTCGGATGGAGCCTCGGCGGGATCTTCGGACGGGAACTGGCCCGCCGTGCGCCGGCGTCGGTGCGCCAGGTGATCACGCTCGGCAGCCCGATCCACATGACCCCGGGCGACCCGTCGATCACGCGGGAGATGTGGCGAGCGGTGGCCCAACGCCAGCGGATCAGCCCGGAACGTCGCCGTCCGATCGAGAGCGAACGACCGCCACTCCCGGTGCCGACGACGTCGGTGTACACCCGCACCGACGGCATCGTGCACTGGAGCACCTGCGTCATCGAACGCGGCGCGCGCAGCGAGA
This sequence comes from uncultured Ilumatobacteraceae bacterium, assembly GCA_964350535.1. Taxonomy (GTDB): domain Bacteria; phylum Actinomycetota; class Acidimicrobiia; order Acidimicrobiales; family Ilumatobacteraceae; genus CAYGLH01. The sequence continues at coordinate 3,246 of CAYGLH010000009.1, read as the reverse complement.
ACGTGGAGGTGTACGGCAGCCACTGCGGGCTCGGGTTCAACGCGGCGGCGATCATGGTGGTCGCCGATCGCCTCGCCCAGCCCGACGGTACGTGGCAGTCGTTCCGCCCACCGCTGTTCGCCCGACCGTGGTTCCCGCCACCGGTCGACCGCCAGGCGGCGTGAACCCGTCGGCGGTCGGAGCCCGTCAACGCCCTCGACACACATGATCTAACGTCGGGCCCAGGCTCGGCGGAACCGGTCCGCCGGGGACGGACCCGGGGGGCCCGCATGAAAGAGCTCGTCTACCACCGGCTGCTGCTGCCGGCGATCGACCGCTTCGGTGACAATCCGGGGATCGTCGACGGTGGGTACACCAGCACGATCGGGGAACACGGCGAACGCGTGCTCCGGCTGTGCCACGCGCTGAGACATCAGCTCGGCGTGACCCCGGGCGACCGGTTCGCGGTGATGGCGACGAACAGCCATCAGTACCTCGAGCTGTACCACGCGGCGTTCCTCGGTGCCGGTGTCATCAACCCGCTCAACCTGCGGCTCGCCGGTGCCGAGCTCGACTACATCGTGCGCGACTCGGGGTGCGAGGTGGTGTTCGTCGACACCTTCTTCGCCGATCACTTCGCTCGGGCGATGGCCTCGTCCGACGAGCCGAGTCCCGTGCGCCACGTGGTGTTGATCGGCGAGGGCGACGTCCCGCACGACATCGCCTACGAGGACCTCATCGCCGGCGGCGAGCCGGTCGTGCCCGACGAACCCGACGAGAACGACCTCGCCGTGCTGATGTACACCGGCGGCACGACCGGGCTGCCGAAGGGTGTCGCACTCGAGCACCGTGCCGAGATGCTCAACCTGTACCACGTGCTGATGCTGATCGACATCCACGACGATGCCGTCTACCTGCACCAGACCCCCATGTTCCACGCGGCATCGATGGGCGGACTGCTCGGCGTGCCGGCGCTCGGCGGTTCGAGCGTGTTCATCCCGTTGTTCGACCCCGGACCGGTGCTCGACCTGATCGAGCAACATCACGTCACCCAGACCGTGATGGTGCCGACGATGATCGGGATGCTGCTCAACCACCCCGACTACCGCCCCGAACGGCTGGCGTCGATGCGGATCCTCACCTACGGCGCGTCGCCGATGCCGCCCGCCCTGCTCGACCGGTTGCTGGCGACGCACCCCGACATCGAGCTCACCCAGGGATACGGGATGACCGAGGCGTCGGCCCTGCTCACCTGGCTCGATGCGGCGTCGCACCGGGCGGGCGGGGCGCCGCTGAAGTCCGCCGGCCGCCCAGCCCCGGGCGTGCTGCTGTCGATCCGCGACGACGACGGCGTCGAGGTGCCGCTCGGCGAGACCGGCGAAGTGTGGACGCGCGCCGGCAACCTGATGCGCGAGTACTGGAACAAACCCGACGCCACCGCCGAGGTGTTCGAGCACGGGTGGTACCACACCGGCGACGCCGGCTATCTCGACGGCGACGGCTATCTGTACCTGGTCGATCGCGTGAAGGACATGATCGTCAGCGGTGGCGAGAACGTCTATTCCGGCGAGGTCGAGGCAGCGATCGCCAAGCACCCGGCCGTGATGCAGGTGGCGGTGATCGGCATTCCTCACGACACGTGGGGCGAGCAGGTGCATGCCATCGTCGTGCTCAACGACGGCATGGAGGCCTCCGCCGAGGACCTCCAGGAGTTCGCCCGCGAGTCGATCGCCGGCTACAAGGTGCCGAAGTCCGTCGAGTTCCGCGACGAGCCGCTCCCCCTGTCGGGCGCCCTGAAGATCCTCAAGCGCGAGCTGCGCAAGCCCTACTGGGAAGGCCACGGGCGCGGCGTCGGCTGACACGACAATCACGGTTCGTGTTGCAGATCCCGGCCTCCTCGGCCGGGTTCGGTCACACAAACGCCGGGGTCAGGGCTAGCGGAAGTCGCGACTGGGGGTCGTGGCCGGGAGGGGGAGCAGCTCGAGGTGCTCGGCGACGATGTTGACCACGCCTTCGCTCCGTTCGAGGCGGCCGCGCACCAGCATCGCCGGCGCGCTGCGGGCGACGTGGCGGAAGCGCTGCCAGCAGCCCTTCGACACCACCACGTTGATCAGGCCGGTCTCGTCCTCGAGGTTGAGGAACGTGGTGCCGCCGGCGGTCATCGGGCGCTGACGGTGGGTGACCACCCCGGCGACGCGCACCATCGTGCCGGGCTCGGGGCGGGTGAGGTCGGTCGAGGTGAGCACGCCCTGCTCGGCGAGCTGCTCGCGGAGGAACACGGTGGGATGCCCGTCGGGTGCGACACCGGTGGCCCACAGGTCGGCGACCGACTCCTCCACACTGGACATGCCCGGCAGCTTCGGCGCGTCGACGCCGGTGACCATCCCCGGCAACCTGCCCGGCCGCGACTGGGCCGCCGCACCGGCGCTCCACAACGCGGCGCGCCGATCGAGCCCGAAGCAGTCGCCGAAGGCCCCGGCGGTGGCCATCGCCTCGAGTTGGTGGAGCTCGAGGTCGGGCACACGTCGCACCAGGTCTTCGATGCTGTCGAACGCACCGTCGGCCGCCCGGGCGTCGTCGATCCGCTCCGCCACCGCGTCACCGATGCCGCGGATCGACCCCAACCCCAGCCGCACCGCCACGTCGCCGACCGAGTCGTCGCATGGTTCGAGCGTGGCGGCCGCCCGTGACGCGGCGAGGTCGGGCGTGCGCACCACCACACCGTGGCGCCGGGCGTCGCGGGCCAGCGTGTGCGGCGACCAGAAGCCCATCGGCTGGGCGTTGAGCAGCGCCGCGCAGAACGCGGCGGGCTCGTGGTACTTGATCCACGACGAGGCGTAGACGAGGTAGGCGAAGCTCACCGAGTGCGACTCGGGGAACCCGTAGTTGGCGAACGCCTTCATCTTCACGAACAGTTCGTCGGCGATCTCGCCGGTGATGCCCCGCTCGGCCATCCCGGCGTAGAGCCGGTCGCGCAACCGCTCCATCCGGGCCGCGGAACGTTTCGAGCCCATCGCCTGGCGGAGCTCGTCGGACTCGGCGGCCGAGAACCCGGCGACGTCGATCGCCATCTGCATCAGTTGCTCTTGGAACAGCGGCACGCCGAGCGTCTTGCCGAGGCTGTTCTCCAGGAGCGGGTGCAGGTAGGTGACCGGCTCCTGCCCGTTGCGGCGGCGGATGTAGGGGTGCACCGAACCGCCCTGGATGGGGCCGGGCCGGAGCAGCGCCTCCTCGACCACGAGGTCGTAGAACCGCCGTGGCTTGAGC
>CAYGLH010000008.1:26570-27472 GCA_964350535.1 uncultured Ilumatobacteraceae bacterium | reverse complement strand
GCGCGACCGCGAGCCGCTCCGGCAGGTCGTCGTCGTCGCCCGCCACGAACCCGCCGCCGCCGTCGCCGTGGCCGCCGATGAACTTGGTGGCGGAGTGCACCACGAGGTCGGCGCCGAGCGTGATCGGCTGCTGGAGGTACGGGGTGGCGAACGTGTTGTCGACCACGACGAGCGCCCCGTGGTCGTGGGCGATGGCGGCGATCGCTTCGATGTCGAAGCACGTGAGCAGCGGGTTGGTCGGTGTCTCCAGCCAGATCATGCCGGTGTCGTCCGGCCAGTTCGCCGCCAATCCGTCGAGGTCGGTGAGATCGACGGCGGTCCACGGGTTCCCGAGCGGCTCCCACACCTTGGAGATCAACCGGAACGTGCCGCCGTACGCGTCGTTGCCGAGCAGCACGCGGCGTCCACGACCCAGGAGCCGGAGGATGTTGTCCTCGGCGGCGAGACCGCTGGCGAAGGCGAGGCCGTGGGCGGCCTCCTCGAGCGACGCCACCTGGGCCTCCAGCGCCGCCCTCGTCGGGTTGCCGGAGCGCGAGTACTCGAAGCCGCGGTGCTCGCCGACGGCGGACTGGGCGAAGGTGGTGGACAGGGTGATCGGGGTGACCACGGCGCCAGATGCGGCATCGGGCTCCTGCCCGGCGTGGATCGCCCGCGTGGCGAAGCCGCGGTCGTCGTCCTGTTCGAGATCACCCATCGCTGCGGCCCACGGCGTCGTCGGCGACGGCGGTGAAGTACGACAGCACATCGGTGCGGGTGAGCACGCTCAACGGCCGACCTCCCGAGAGCACGAGCAGCGCAGGCGCCGACTCCAGCATCTCGATGGCCAGTTCGCGCTTCTGAACGACGCCGATCGTCGGCCGCTTCGGACCCATCACCTTCTCGACCTCGGTGCTGCGCACGCC